>NZ_JAHAJN010000001.1 GCF_018372215.1 Negativicoccus succinicivorans
CGCGGCCCCGAATCCGTTCTCGGATGTAACTCCGAACGACTGGGCTTACCAGGCAGTATCCCAACTCGCCGCTGAAGGCGTAGTCGAAGGATACCCGGATGGAACATTCAAAGGCCAGCAGAACATCACCCGCTATGAAATGGCGCAGATGGTCGCTCGCGCGATGGTAAAACAGGATCAGTTGAACGCAGAGCAACAGGCGCAATTGAACCGTTTGGCTGACGAATTCTCGAACGAATTGAACAGCCTCGGCGTCCGCGTTTCCAACTTGGAAAACCGCGTCGGCAACGTAAAATTGACGGGTGACGCTCGCGTTCGTTACATGGACGAGAGTGATAAGGATTACTTCGATATGCGTGTTCGTCTGCAGGCTAACGCGAAAGTATCGGACAACACCAAGGTAACCGCTCGCATTACCTCGGGTAGCTTCGGTTTCGACAGCGAAGCTCAAGATCCGTCCTTGAACCTTGATCAATTGTACATCGAACACAACTTCAACGATAACTTCGGCGCGAAAGCAGGCCGTTACGACTTGACTCTCGGTGCGACCGGCGTATTCTATGATTCTACATTCGATGGCGCGGAAATCAACTTCGGTAAGGATATCAACTTGGCAGCCGGCTACGGCTATCTGAAAGATTTTGACGAAAAAGCGAACAAGAAGTTCTTTGCTGAAAAGACCCCGAGCGCTTGGTTCGTACAGGCGGGCGCTGATTTGACGGATGGTCTTGGCGTTACCGCTTTCTACCTGAATGCGCAGGATGCTGAATATAACAATAAAAAAGAAGACGTGAACTTCTGGGGCGCCGGCTTGAACTTCCAGTTCAACGATGCGCTGCAGCTCCGTGGTGACTATGTACGCAACACGACGTTCGACAACGATCCGGAACTCTGGACCGCAGGCTTGCTCTTCGGCGTTGCCGACACGAGCAAGGTTGGTTCCTTCGAAATCGGCGCTGATTATGTAAGCGTTGAACCGTACTCCTACTTCGGTGGCACGAGCATGACGCTTGATACCCCGATGACACACCCGGACCTCGGTAAGGCAACCTACTGGCAGGCGCAGGCCGGTTTCGTACCGGCAGAAAATATTCTGCTGAATGCTTACTATGCATTTGACATCAATTTTGATGCTAAAGATGCAAAAGGCGCTGACGACAACATGTGGGGCGTTGAACTCAACTACTACTTCTAATGAAGCAATAAAAAAAGAGGCGTTAAACGCCTCTTTTTTTATTGCTTCAATTAAGAGTTAAAGAACTGTTCAGGCGAGGCCTGCATGTCGCAGTAAATGTTGCGGTTTGCCAACGTTTTATGGATTTACCTGAAACGCATGGGGATCTTTTTGCAGGCGCAGGTAAACATGACGACCTATCGGAATGAGCAACAGGAAAGAGATCAGCGCGCAGGTCATGATGCCGAAACGTATGCCGAGCCATTCAATCAGCCAACCTGTCAACAGGTTGCCGGGCGGCGTCGCGCCTAAGAAAACAAGCGAATACAATGATAAAATCCGGCCGCGATAGGCAAGCTCCGTATTCATTTGCACCAAAGTATTGGCGCTGATTAAAAACGTCAAGACGAAAAAGCCGAACACGGCGAACATGCCAAGAGCCAAATAAAACGAATCAAATAATGCCAAAATGAACAGTAATGAAGTGGCCGTTAAGGCGCTGCCGAAAAGAAGCCGCGCGCTGGGACGGCCGTCGGCAAGTGAAGCAGAAAGCAGGGCGGCGGTGAAAGAACCGACACCGATCGCTGACGTAATCAGTCCGAAACCGGTCACCCCGCGATGCAAAATTAAATCCGCATATACCGGCGCGATGACATTATAATTCATAATAAAAGTGGAAATGATGAAAAGCACAATCAACGTGCTGTAAACGGGCATGTTGTGCGCCGCATACGCAATTCCGTCGCGCATATCCGACAACGGCGTTTGGACACGTCCCTTCATCTTTGGCGCGCCGACGATCGGCAAATTCCAATACGTCCAAAGCACCGGGATCATCAAAACGGCGTTGGCGAAAAAGAGCCATCCCGCACCGTACTTAGCCATCACTACCGCGGCGATGGCCGGACCGATCATACGGGCGACATTAAAGTTGGCGGAATTCATACTGATGGCGCTGCGCAGATTTTTCGGTTGCACCAATTCCGCGACATACGATTGCCGCGCCGGAGTGTCGATCGTTTGAATACAACCGTATAAGAAAGCTAAGAATAATACATTATAGTAATTGACCCAACCGGTGAAAACGAGCAATGCGAGCAGGAGCGCTTGCACGAAATAAGCCGCCTGTGTAAAACGAACGAGGGAGCGTTTGGCGATACGATCCACCACAACACCGGCCGGCAATGAAAAGAGCATGATCGGACCAAATTGAGCGACGCCTAAAAGACCGAGCAACAACGGTGAACCGGTCAATGAATAGACCAGCCATTGTTGGGCGGTAAGCTGCATCCATAGACCGATCAAAGCGACCCATTGACTCAGCCAGAAACGACGAAAGTACACTTCCGACATTGCCGGGAAAGTACGATAAATCAAAGCGAGCATGAAACAATCTCCTTATCCGAACATTACTTCTCTCATTATGATAGCATATCCGGGTTTGCCCGGATAAGTAGCGCCCAACGGCAAATAGTTGTAAGCGTGATGTACATATGCTATGATTGTAATCAATGCGAGAATACTGGGGAAAAATAGGAGTGTGAAAAAAATGGCCACAATTAATTTTGAAATTGAAAAAGTACTTGGCGATCTTTCGACCAACCGTGACGGTTGGAAAAAGCAGCTGACTTTTACAAGCTGGAACGGTCGCGCTGCAAAATTTGATTTGCGCAGCTGGGAGCCGGAATATAACGCCATGACTAAAGGATTGACATTGACAAAAGAAGAGTTGTTAAAGCTGAAAGACATTTTGAACGAAATGGACTTTGATGAATTTTAACAAATGACGTACACATGACGTTCTACTTCGGTAGGACGTCTTTCTATTCCGGGGGAATTTATGGAAAATACGCAGCATAGAAAACAAATCGGCCTTCTATTGCTGGTCTATACCGTAATCAAAGTATTGCTCTCCGGCGGTAAAATGGGTCTCGGTTACTGGTTCGGATCGGTCGCGGTCGTTGGTGACGGGCTGCATGATCTTACGGATATCGGCAGTTCTTTTATGATTGCGCTGTCGCTGTATATGATGGGCAAACCTGTCAACCGAGAGCATCCGTTTGGACAGGCCCGCATCGAATACGTGGCGACAAGTGTTATCGGCGTCATCATTTTACTGGCCGGATTTGGTGTCGGTGCGGAAGCATTGCATCGGATTATGTATCCGCAGTATCTTGTCATAGAGCCGATTCTGATTGCAGTATTGGTGTTGTCACTTATTGTACAATCGGGATTAGTGCTTTTTTTTCGCCGCTTAAAAACGCACGGAGGCTCTGACATTTTAGCCGCGCTTACCGCGGATGCCGCCAGCGATTTCTTAATGACGGCAGGCGTTTTATTGGCCGTCGGAGCGCAGTACGTTGGCGGTTGGCAAATTGATGAATACACCGGCGCGTTGGTGTCACTTGCACTTTTATACACGGGAATGAAAGTTCTTTACATGGGCGTAGACAAGCTTTTAGGGAAGGGGATCAGCCTGGCTGAAGAACAGGAGATATTGGCCGCCGTAACGAATATGCCGGGGGTGGAAGGTGCCCACGATTTAATTGTGCATGATTATGGGCCCGGACTCCGCTTTTTGAGCATTCATATCGAAGTCGACAGTCGAATGAATTTACTGGAAGCGCATCATGTGGCGGATTCCATTGAGCGGCGCTTACGCGACAAGTATAAGGCGCAGTCACTCGTGCACGTGGATCCGCGTAACATTTCCAATCCGGCGACACTGGCGGTTGAAAATAATGTGCGTCGACTGGTCGCGCAGGTGAACCCGCGCTGGGATGTCCATGACTTTTTTGCGACACAACAGGGCGATATCTGGTCGGTTCATTTTGATATTTCAGTAGAAGACGGCACGCGCGACGATGACGAGAGCATTTATCGACAGATAAGGCAGATGATTCACGCTCGGTATCCCGAATATAAGTTGTCGATTGTGGTGGATCGCCATTATGTTACCGGCAGAATCATGCGCGATGAGGACGTTATGCCTGAAAACTTGACTAATAGCAGATGATAAATCATAATTGTAATGTTAAGGATTATAAAGAAAAATAGGAGGAATGACATGAACGAGGTGTTCAAAACAGAATGGGCGGGACGCCCGCTGGTTATCGAAACCGGCAAGTTTGCCAAACAGGCAAGCGGTGCCGTTATGGTGCGTTACGGGGATACCGCTGTGCTGGTCACTGCGACCGGCGCCAAAAAGCCGCGCGAGGGTACGGACTTTTTCCCGCTGACGGTAGATTATGAAGAAAAATTGTATTCCGTAGGGAAAATTCCCGGCGGATTTGTGAAACGTGAAGGTCGTCCCGGTGAGTCCGCGATTTTGAATGCGCGTTTGATTGATCGCCCGATTCGTCCGCTGTTTGATAAAGGCGTACGCAACGACGTGCACGTGGTCGCGACAGTGCTTTCCGTCGATCAGGACAATGCGCCGGAAATGGCGGCGATGCTTGGCGCCTCGGCGGCGCTTTCCATCTCGAATATTCCGTTTGAAGGTCCGATTGCCGGCGTTAAGGTAGGTCGGGGGAACGGTAATTTCGTGATCAATCCTACGGTGCAGCAACGTGAAGAATCGGATTTGATGATTACAGTTGCCGGTACGGATGACGCGATTTTGATGGTCGAGGGCGGGGCACAGGAAATTCCTGAAGAAACGGTCTTGGACGCGATCATGTTCGGCCATGAAGAAATTCGCCGACTGGTTGCTTTCCAGCAGGAAATGGTCGCTAAAGTTGGCAAAGAAAAGCTTGTTTACGACGTGCATACAGTCGATGAAGTGATTGCGCAAGCGGTGGAAGATTACGCAGCGGAAAACCTTAAAAACGCGATTTTTGACAAAGATAAACAAACGCGTGAAGCGCATATGGACGAAGTCAAAGAAGAAGCGCGCGCTCATTTCGAAGATATTTATCCGGAACAGATGGCGGATGTCGGTATGGCGCTTGATGCGTTGACCAAGCGTATCGTACGGCGCATGATTTCCGTCGATAAAATCCGTCCGGATGGACGCGCATTGAACGAGATCCGACCGATTACCTGCGAAGTCGGTTTACTCGCACGTACGCACGGTTCGGCACTGTTTACGCGGGGGCAAACCCAAGCGCTCACAGTGACCACACTCGCGCCGCTTTCGGAAAAACAGACGATCGATGACGTTTCCGAACGCACGGAAAAACGCTATATTCATCAATATAATTTCCCGTCTTACAGTGTCGGTGAAACACGTCCGACGCGTGGTCCGGGTCGTCGTGAAATCGGTCACGGCGCGCTCGCGGAGCGTGCTTTGGTACCGGTCATTCCGTCAGAAGCGGAATTTCCGTACGCCTTGCGTGTCGTTTCGGAAATTTTGGAATCCAACGGTTCCTCTTCCATGGCAAGCGTTTGCGGCAGCACGATGTCGCTGATGAATGCGGGCGTACCGATTAAAGCGCCGGTCGCCGGTATTGCTATGGGTCTTGTCAAAGACGGCGAAGATTACGCGATTTTAACGGATATTCAGGGCATGGAAGATGCCCTCGGTGATATGGACTTTAAAGTGGCCGGTACCGAACAGGGTGTCACCGCGATCCAGATGGATATTAAAGTCGACGGTTTATCCCGTGAAATTTTGGCTTCCGCGCTGCAGCAGGCACATGAAGGACGTCATTTCATCCTCGGGAAAATCGCCGAATGCATTACCGAACCGGCCAAAGACCTTTCACCGTATGCACCGCGCATCATCACGATGCAGATTAAAGTGGATCAGATCCGCACTGTCATTGGACCGGGCGGCAAAACGATCAATGGCATCATTGATGCTACCGGCGTGAAGATCGATATCGAAGAAGACGGTACCGTTTACATCGCTTCGGTAGACGGCGAAGGCGGTAAAAAAGCGGTCGAAATGATCGAACGACTCGTCAAAGAAGTAAAACCGGGTGAAGTGTACTTGGGTAAAGTTACTCGCTTGATGAAATTTGGCGCGTTTGTAGAAGTATTGCCGGGCAAAGAAGGTCTGGTTCATATTTCGCAGCTGGCGAAAGAACGTGTCGAAAAAGTTGAAGACGTCGTTAACATCGGCGATGAAATCATGGTTAAAGTAACCGAAATTGATAAGCAGGGCCGTATCAACTTGTCGCGCAAAGCACTGTTGAACGAAAATGAAAACGGTCCGAAGGCAAAGGAGTGAACCGGAGTGCAACCGATTCGCGGCTTTGAAGTAGTGACCGAATATGCCGATTGTGAGATTACGCTACCCGAACGCAAAACAACGGAAAGTGCTGGCTATGATATTGAAAGCGCCGCCGATGTGGAACTGTTACCCGGTAAGGTGACATTAGTGCCGACCGGATTAAAGGCGTTTATGGGAATGGGAGAGTACCTGGCCATTTTTATTCGCTCGGGTATTTCGATTCGTAATCAGCTTTTGCTGATTAACGGCGCAGGCATCATCGACAGTGACTACTACAACAATGAAGAAAATGAAGGTCATATTATGATTGCCGTTTACAATGCGGGAGAAGAGTCCTACATGGTGAAAAAAGGCGACCGCGTGGCGCAGGGGATTTTTTCGCAATACCTGCTGGTAGCGGATGATCAGGCAACCGGTGTGCGCACCGGAGGAATCGGCAGCACCGGTCAGTAGTGTGATTTTCGTAAATAAAAGCGGACTGCCGAAGCAGTCCGCTTTTATTTACACAAGGAGGACCAATGGATGCACTGGCAATGATTCGCAAAGCGCGGTTGGGAGAGCAGGCTACCGCGGACGAATTGAAGGAATGGGTACAAGCCTGTACGGCGGGCGAGGTTCCCGATTATCAGATGGCCGCCTGGTTAATGGCGGTATATTTCCAAGGGCTTACCAAGAAGGAAACGACCGATCTGACATTGGCAATGGAACATTCAGGTAAAACATTTGCCGGCCGCAATTTAGGATATTCCTTGGTGGATAAGCACAGTACGGGCGGCGTGGCGGATACCACTACGCTGATTGTGGCACCGCTAGCGGCGGCATGCGGTGCGCATTTAGCTAAAATGTCCGGGCGGGGTCTGGGATTTACCGGCGGTACGCTGGATAAATTGGAGTCGATTCCCGGGTTTCAAGTGCAGCTCACGGAAGCGGATTTTATCCGTCAGGTGGATGCGATCGGTTTGGCGGTTATCGGCCAAAGTGCGGAGCTCGCACCGGCGGATGGGATTTTTTACGCGCTGCGTGACGTGACGGAAACGGTCGAAAGCATGCCTCTTATCGCGGCATCGGTTATGAGCAAAAAACTTGCGGCGGGCGCGGACGGTATCGTGCTCGATGTCAAATGCGGCGCGGCCGCATTCATGCATGATCGCGAGCAGGCCAAAGCATTGGCGCAGCTGATGGTAGATATCGGGGAGGCCGCCGGTCGCAAGATGACGGCATTCGTCACAGACATGAATGTGCCTCTTGGGAGCGCTATCGGTAATTCGCTCGAAGTCGATGAAGCCGTCGAGGTTCTTTCGGGGGGCGGTAATCAGCGCTTGGTCACATTGTCACTCCATCTGACGGCGGCCCTTTTGCTGACGGCAGGTGTTGTTGGAACCCTTGCTGAAGGACTGACGAAAGCACGGCAAGCAATAGCTGACGGTTCCGGTTTGCAAAAATTTACGGAATGGATCGCGGCGCAAGGCGGCGAAACCGCTTGGATCGGGCAGGAACCCTTGACAAAAAAAGTCAATACGCTCACTGTAAATGCGTCGCAAGCAGGCTATCTTGCCGCCATCGACGCGTTAGCTTTGGCGGGAGTGGCATTGTCGCTGGGGGCCGGCCGTCGGGCGAAAGGCGATCGCATTGATTCGCAGGTGGGGATTCGTCTTTGCGCGGAGCCGGGAGCTTATGTCGAAAAGAATGCACCATTGGCATGTTTATACGGCGCTAAAAATGCCGACCTGGATCAGTATGCAACGCGAGTGGAACAGGCATTTACATTGCAACAGGAGAAAATCGAGTTGCCGCTGATTTATGAAGTTTTGAGCCATGATGTGACGGTTGCGCAGGGCGAATAAAGCAGTAAAAAAGAAAAATAAAAAAAGCTACCGAAGTAGCTTTTTTATCTTTATTACTTAGCTTCTGCGTCGTTTTGTGCTTGCAGCTTGTTGCGCAACGCCGATTTTTTACGAGCGGCATTGTTTTTATGAATCACACCTTTGGAGGCTGCCTTGTCGATCAATTTGGACGCATTGTTAAACGCGGCTTGAGCGGCTTCGGCATCGCCAGCGGCGATCGCATCAACGGTACGTTTGGTTGCCGTACGGATACGAGATTTAGTCGCAGTGTTCTGGGCACGACGTTCAGCGTCGGTCTTCATGCTTTTAATGCTGGATTTGATTTGCGGCAATGGTGTCACCTCCTTTATGTATATTCGATTTCCATGCCTTCATACCTTAAAATTTTATCATATTGACAACAGTTGCGCAAGCAATAGACGCATTCGATAGGATGGGAATGTAATGAAAATTTATTTTGGTAACGATATTGTGAAAATTTCGCGCATCCAAAAAGCCTGTGAGCGGCATCCGCAGTTTTTGGAACGCGTTTTTACGGCCGGCGAAATTGCTCATGCGCAAGGCCGTGTGCAAATGCAATGGGCGTCATTGGCGGGAATTTATGCCGCGAAAGAAGCCGCGGTCAAGGCGCTTACCACCGGGTTCCGTAAAGGTAAATTTACGGACGTGGAAATTTCGTGGAGTGAACCGGGGCAACCGATGCTGCAATGGCACGGTGTGTACGCGGAGCAAGCGCAAAGCCTTGGCATTATAAGCGCCTCGGTTTCCATCAGTCATGAAAAAGAAATGGCTATCGCCGGAGTTACTTTACTGGGAGAGACGAATGCGAATCGTTAATACGGCAGAAATGCGGGCGTTAGAAAAAGCATGGAGCGAGTCCGCACAGCGACCGTTGATTGATTTGATGGAACAGGCGGGTAAAGCCGTTTGGGACACGATCGAAAAAATATATGCGCCGCATACCGGTGCGCACTGGGTGGTTTTTGCCGGTAGCGGTAATAACGGTGGCGACGGTTATGTGGCAGCCCGTTATGCGGTAACGGCAGGCATGCATGTAACCGTCATTCATATCGGTGACCCGCAAAAAATGACCGCGGACACGCGTACCAACTATGAACGTTTTTGTGCTGCCGGCGGACAAGTTACGTTCGCTGCCGGCGGACAATTACCGGAGATTTCTGAAGTGCATGGTATCGTAGATGCGTTGATCGGGATCGGATTAACTGCACCGTTACGCTCCCATCTGCTGGAAACCGTTGCAGCAATCAATGCAACGGCAAAGAAGCGGGATTGCCCTGTGGTGGCGATCGATGTGCCGACAGGAGTAAATGCTGACACCGGCAATGTCATGGGGGATGCCGTTAAAGCGTCTTTGACAATAACGATCGGCGCCGCTAAGCAAGGTCTGCGCATGTATCCTGCACGAATCTATGTGGGTAACCTTCAAGTGGCTGACTTAGCCATGACAAAAGCGGATTTTGTCGGATCGACCGTCCTTATTACGGAGAAAAATATTACCTGGCCGCGGCGCACACCCTTGAGTCATAAAGGAACGCAAGGGCATGTTGCTGTTTTTGCGGGCTGTGTCGGTATGGAAGGAGCCGCTTTGCTTTGCGCGAAGGCGGCGTTGCGAGCCGGTGCCGGTAAAGTCACATTGTTCATGCCGAAAAACGCAGCACGAAATGTTATCGGTCATATTCCCGAGGCAATGATAAAGCCGGTCGGCGATACCGACTTTTTCACACTTAAGGACACGGAAATCGACGTATCCGGCTATGATGCCATCGCCATCGGTTGCGGTATCGGTCGTGCCAAGGAGACAACCGATTGGGGACTTGCTATGACAGAAAGAATTCCCTGTCCGTTTGTTTGCGATGCGGACGGTTTGTATGCGCTGGCGCAACATCCCGGACATAGATTGCCTGCGAGATGCGTGATTACTCCGCATCTCGGCGAAGCGGCGCGGTTGCTGCATGTGACGAACCGAGAAATAGCGAATGATCGGCCCGATTACGTGAAAACACTGCACGCCACTACGGGAGCGGTCGCTGTTTTAAAAGGAGCCTCGACATTATTGTTTGAAGGCACAAGGTTAGCGGTAAATACAACAGGCAACGCCGGGTTGGCGACGGCCGGCACGGGGGACACATTGACCGGAATTATTGCCGCTCTTTTAGCGCAGGGCTTAGCGCCAGCAGATGCGGCTGCGACCGGCATATGGTGGCACGGCGCTGCCGCGGATCGTTTGGCGGAACAATACGGTTACGGCTTTTTAGCTACTGAAGTGGCGGATACTTTACCTTATATTTATAAGGAACAGGTTATGGAATGAGAAAAAGTATATTTATATTGATTGTCACTGCATTTATTATGTTATTGACGGGTTGCCAGCATGTGATTCCATCCGGCGGCGCGCCATTCGATTCGCAAGCACAGTGGAATTTTCCCAATCCTTTTTCATCGCGTACCGAATCGGGGGAATTAGTGATTCGCTGCCTGGATATCGGGCAAGGAGATGCCACTCTGATTGAATGGCAGGGCAAGTGGACATTGATCGATACCGGCGATGTGGAGCATCGGTCGGTACTCACCCAATATTTGGATCGTTACGGCGTCAAAGAAGTAGAAAATCTGATCATTACACATCCTGACGGCGACCATTTGGGCGGCGCCTATGCAGTATTGAAACACGTACCGGTGCGGTATGTATTTGATGACGGTCTGACTAAAACGAATGCGATTTACCGCACGTATTTGAAGACGCTTGCTAAAAAAGGTTTGCGTCCTTATGTCCCTACGCAGGGAATGCAGATTGATTTAGGGGCAGGCGTGTACTTTGATGTACTCGGGCCGACGGAAAATGTAATGTATAAAAAAGGGATGCCGGATTATAATAACCACTCGATAGTCATGAAATTGGTAGCAAATCAATTTACGATGCTCTTTACGGGCGATGCGGAAAAACGTCAGGAACATGAACTTTTGCAGGCATATGGCAAGAAACTTGCAGCTACTGTTTTAAAAGTCGGCCACCACGGCAGTAAGACCGGCACGACGGAATCCTTTTTAGCCGCGGTACGCCCGCAAGTAGCGACAATTTCCAGCGGCCGCGGAAATCCGTACGGATTACCGCATGCACCGGTGTTGGAACGGTTACAAAAACGGGGAATCCGCATTTACCGTACGGATCGCAATGGAACTATTACTATTCGTACCGACGGCAACACGTATACAGTGGAAGGAGAATACAATGAAGCCGATCCGACTCGTCATTGATCGCCAAACGGCAAAATGGACCGAAATGGTAGCGGAAGACGAAACGACAATTCGCTTACCAAGCGCCTGGCTGCCTGAGGGAACGGCCGTAAATGAGGTGGTCACACTTTCTTTGCAGACGGATCGGCAAGCTACAGCCGATATTGCAATGGAAGTTAAACAGTTGCGTCGCACGTTGGATACTGCGGGAGAAAAATTGCCGCCGCACGTTCGAAAAGCGAAATAAGCATAAAATATGAGATACATTCTTAATACAGCTTAATCTTATTCGCTGTTTTCAATGCTATAATAAGAGCATTGAACCGGTTGGAGGAGGTGGACCGTGCGAAAACTGATTTTATTTTGCTTTTTCTGTATACTGCTATTTTCTCAAACAGTCCCTTCGTTTGCGGCGCATGTGGAAGCATTGCGATGGGTCACCCGTAATGATGCCCATGTTCCGTTTGTCCGCGTAGTCATGGATGTAGATCGCCTGCCCAGTATAGATGCCCAATTGAGCAAGGACGGCAAGATTCTGAAAGTAACACTGGCGAAGACGAATGGGAAAAAAGTGATCGGTACCTATGCATTGAATCCGAAGATGGTGTCGAAGCTTAACGTAAGTCAGGAAAATAAAGATACTGTTTTATCTTTCCAATTTCCGCAGGCGCTGTCTAAAAACAGTGTAAAAGTATTCCCTTTGAAACGTGACAAAACGCACAATAAGCCATATCGCGTGGTGATTGACGTACCGCAGTATGTTCCTGTGCCCACGTTTAAAACAACGGCAGGTTTAAAGGGGAAAACGATTGTTATTGATCCCGGGCACGGGGGCACGGATGTAGGTGCTATCGGTGAAGGAGATGTATATGAAAAGAACATCACCTTACCGATTGCAATTTATTTGAAACCGATGTTGGAAGAAAAGGGCGCAAAAGTATACTTGACGCGCGAGACTGATCGCGATGTGGCGCGACCGCATGCTAACGGTGACGAGGAATTGCAGGCGCGCGTGGATGTGGCGGAAGCTCATGCGGCGGATGCATTTATCAGTATTCATATCGATTCGTTTGTTCGCCCGGATATTGACGGTATGACCGCATATTATTGCAGTGGCTCCCTGTATGGTCAGTTGCTGGCGGAATCGTTGCATGAAGCAAATCTTGCCGAAGTGGATTTCGGTGACCGTGGAGTACGCACAGCGAATTTCTATGTACTTTGCAACAGCAGCATGCCGTCGACATTGTTGGAACTCGGATTTATTTCAAATCCCCGGGAACGTGCCGAATTACAAAAACCGAATGTTCAAAAGGCATTGGCGAAGAGCATTGTAGACGGATTAGAAACATACTTTAAACGGGCTGAGGAGCATTCCAGATGACAAATAAAGGCTTGTATTTTTTAGAAAAGAGATGGCCGATCTGCGCATTGCTGCTGTGCATGGTTTTGATGATCGCCGGCTGCGCGCCTTCGGCACCATCGACAAAGACAATGGGCGCAAGTCAACCGCAGCAGGTGGCGACAACCGAAAGGACGCTGGTCACCTATATTCCCAGTAAAGATGCAGAGCATCTTGTGCCGGTAAAGATAAATGTGCCGTCAGATCAGTACACGCCGAACCGGGCGGTAGAAGAAATGTTGATCGCAGACCGCAAGCTGGAATATCCGATTTGGCCGAAAGACGCTGAGGTCAAAAAAGTCGAGGTCAATCAAAACAAGAAACTTGCTACCGTAGATCTCAATCAGGCTGTCAAAAATAACCAGGGCGGTTCTTTAGGAGAAATTTTGATGGTGTATGAAACGGTTAATACCTTGACAAATTTTCCGGAGATTGAACGTGTGCAGTTCACGATGGAAGGCGAGCCGATCGAATCCATCACGGGTCACTTGGATTTGACGAAGCCATTGGAACGGGATGAACAATTGATCGAAAACAAATAATTAAAAAGCCGCGAATGTATTCGCGGCTTTTTCTTTTGTTCCCGGTAAAGCGGCGGAGCGAGTATGCTACAATAACATAAGATAAGGAGGAGATGCGATGACAGCGATCCGTGATGAATTTGCTTTGATTCGGGATATCGCCGCATTATGTCTGACCCAAGGGGCGGCGGTTCGTGTGCCGTTGAATGATGACGCTGCCGTTGTCGCTATTCCTCCGAACACGGAACTGGTAGTGACGACGGACACACTTACCGAAGGCGTTCATTTTTTGGCGCAAACGATTACGTTTCAAGAGCTCGGCTGGAAACTTGCAGCGGTCAATTTGAGTGATCTTGCGGCGATGGGGGCGCAACCTTTGGGGATTGTTGTAGCTTTGGCGCTACCGCAGACGACGCAAAAAGAAGACATGATTTCGTTATATCGTGGTTTAGGAGAGTGCCTGCGCACGTATGATGCGCTACTCCTGGGCGGAGACACCGTACATTCACGACATAGCATGACACTGACCGCGACAGCGCTCGGATATGTGCCGTGCGGTCAGGCTGTAACCCGAAGCGGTGCGCAGCCGGGAGATCGAATTGTTTTGACGGGACCTACCGGATACGCGGCGCTGGCATATCATCTGCTTGCGCGCGGGATGTCTCCCGAGGCATCGTTGCGGGCGTTTCAAAACACGCCACGACCGCAATTGGCCAAAGGAAAATTATTGCGGGAGCTTGGCGCGACCGCGATGAACGATATCAGTGACGGACTCGCGTTCGCTTTGGGGGATATGGCAAAACAGTCGGAAGCACGTTTCGAAGTCGAACAAAGTGCGCTTACCTGGCAAAGCGATTTGGCGCAACGTTCGGATCCACACGCGCTCTGCGCGGAAGATCTGATTTGGTACGGCGGTGAAGACTTTGAACTCGCGGCCACGTTGCCGGCGACATCCACCGTACCGCAGGGAATGTATGAGATCGGTCGCGTTACAAAAGGAAGCGGCTTATTTATATGCGATGGAGATACGTGTCACGCATTGCAAGTCACCGGCTATAATCATTTTGGAGGCATATGAAACAGCAAGCGGTATTTATCACTAAGGGACAGGAAGAAACCCGTCGGCTTGGAGCGATTTTTGCTCGGCATGCGTATGACGGATTATATTTGGCACTGGCAGGCGACTTGGGCGCCGGGAAGACACAATTGGCGAAAGGTGTAGCGCAGGGCTTAGGTATTACGGGAGAAGTGACAAGTCCCACGTTCACTATTTTGCATGAGTATGATGCCGAGCCGCTTGCGTTCCATCATTTTGATTTATATCGGCTGGAGAGTGCGGCTGAACTTTCCAATATAGGTTTTGAAGAATTTGGGCGTGAAGGTGTGACGTTGGTAGAATGGGCCGATAAATTTTTAGAGGAGTTACCGCGACATGCGGTGCAGGTGGAAATGCACAAGCAAGATGAAATGACACGAGAAATTATCGTTAGGGCGCAAGATAAGAAAGCGCAACAATGGTTGGAGGAGGTGGCGGCAGATGTGGCTCGCGCTTGATACATCAGGGATCACCTCGAACGTAGCGGTGGGGACGGCGGAAAAAGTAGTGGCGGAACTTTCCGTGCGGCGTAAACGTACGCATTCCGAACAAATCGTTCCCCATATAGAAACTGTCCTTCGACTCGCGGGACTTGATCGTGCCGACCTGACCGGTATTGCGGTAACATCCGGACCAGGCTCATTTACCGGACTGCGGATCGGGTTGGCTACGGCGAAAGCAATGGCATTTGCGTTACAGATCCCGCTCGTTGGAGTGAATACTATGCACGCGCTGATGTATAACTATAAAAATGCTGCCGGCTCGTTACTTTCTTTACTGGATGCGCAAAAAGGAAATGTCTACTACAGCTTAGGAAGATGGACTGACGGCCGGTTGGAATTGGCTATCGACAGTCGCATTGCATCTCTTACCGAAGCGATTGCCGCAGTCAAAGATCAGGCGGAAGATGTCATATGTCTGGGCGAAGCGGTGGAGCTTTTCGCCCCTGAACTCGAAGCGGCGGGATTGCGGTTAGCGCCGCCCTATCAACAGGTAGCGCGAGCCGCGGCGCTCTTGGATTGCGCGGCGGTGGAATGGGCACAGCGCGGAAGTGATGATGTATTTACGCTGGTGCCTCAATATTTACGTAAAAGTGAGGCGGAAGTGCTATGGGAAAAGCGCCGGAAAATAAAATAAATATTCGTATCGCGATTACCGATGATTTGCCGGCTATTGAACGAATTGAAAAAGATTGCTTTCCCGATCCATGGTCGGCAAAGACGTTGCGACATGATTTCTTGCAGGGCCCCGGTAATTTTTTGGTTGCTACCAACGGGACGGAAGTCATCGGTTACGTGAATCTGTGGTTTGTAGCGGATGAAGTACAACTCATCCGGATTGCGGTCATGTCCGACCAAAGGGAACAGGGTATCGGTACGCAATTGTTGGCGCGGGCCATTGAAGAAGCGAATGATCGTAAAGCACGGTATTTACATTTAGAAGTGAGGGAATCCAATACTGTCGCGCTGGATTTATATCAGCGGGCAGGATTTGTCGTGCGAACGAAGCGTGAAGATGCATACAGTAATCCCCGTGAAGACGGTTATTTACTGACGCGGGAACTGGAGGAAACAGAGTGAAAATTTTGGCATTGGAAACGAGTTGCGACGAAACATCGGCGGCAGTTATCGAAGACGGTCGTACGGTGTTGGCGGATATTATCGCCTCGCAAATCGATATCCATCGTCGATTCGGCGGTGTGGTTCCCGAAATCGCATCGCGTCACCACATAGAAGACGTGATGCCGGTCGTAGCGGAAGCACTGACGACGGCAGGGCTTACGCTCGCCGATATCGATGCGATTGCAGTCACGCAGGGGCCGGGACTCGTGGGTGCATTGCTTGTCGGTGTTGCCTGCGCAAAAGCCCTCAGTTTCGCGGCGGCTAAGCCTCTGCTCGCGGTAAATCATATGGAAGGGCATATTTATGCTAATCTGGTGGCGCATCCGGACTTGCAGCCGCCGTTTTTGACGTTGGTTGTTTCCGGAGGGCATACCATGCTGGTAGATGTGCCGGCGTACAACGAATTTCAACTGCTCGGCGAGACTAAGGATGATGCTGCCGGCGAAGCTTTTGATAAAATCGCTCGCGTGATGGGCTATCCGTACCCGGGCGGACCGCATATCGATCGCTTGGCGGCCGAAGGAAATCCGCATGCGATTGAATTTCCGCAAGCACTGCGTAATGAAGATAACTTTGACTTCAGTTTCAGCGGTGTAAAATCGGCGGTTTTAAATTATTTACATAATTGTGAGCAGCGTGGGGAAACGTATCGCCCGGAAGACGTAGCCGCATCATTTCAGCATGCGGTGGTGAATGTGCTGGTCGAAAAAACGATTCGCGCGGCGCAACAGCAACATCGTGACATCGTCTGCATTGCCGGCGGTGTGGCAGCCAACAGCGGCTTGCGTCAGGAATTGGCAGCGGCGTGTGAACGCGCGGGGTTGCGACTTCTGACTCCGGACTTGCGTTTTTGCACCGATAATGCGGTGATGATCGGCTCACGTGCTTTTTATCAATACGAAGCAGGACAATTTGCGGATTGGACATTAAATGCAGATCCCAGATTGCCGTTCCGAGGGACTATCTAATGTCGTTTTCGTTGCGGGAGTATATTACGCAAACATCCGTTTCCGCTGTCGGCGCGCGTATTTTAACAGAGCTTACCGCATGGCTGGACTTTTTAGCGGATTTAACGCAAAAAAATATTTTGTTTTTTGTGCCGGATGCGGAGAAGACTGCTGTTATTGTCACCGAAAAAGCAGCACCGGCGGTGGGTGTAGCCATTGATTTCGGTCAGGTAGGTGAGAAGTTTCCGCTCAAGTACGAACAGATTCTGACCGGCGTGCTGCGTACAGGGCGACCGATCAGCGGTCGAAGAGAAGTTGAGCTCGGAGTAAGTCTTTCGTTTGATGTATACCCGGTATTGGATAATGCCGGACTTGTGTTGGCGCTGATTGCATTCGTCGGCAGTCCGGATAATACCCCGCAACTTTTATTGGATAGCGCCTGGCGTTTGCTGGGGTTGCCCTATCCGACCGAAGCAGCGGAGCAAATGAACGTTTCCACGCAGGACGGCATACTTCTATATAATCCGGCGGGTCGCGTTGTTTATATGAATGAGATCGGACAGCGTTTATTACATCTTTGGGAAGTTTCGCAGCCGAATACGGCGTTACGCATGAGCGACAGCCTGGTGATGGCGCCGGTCGAACAGGCGCGCACGGAAAAAGCGATCGTGACGGCGGAATGGGAGTTGCCGCAGGCGGTATTAACTGCCAGAGCATTGCCCATCCCTGCGGAAGGTACCGTAGCCGGCGTGCTTTTGCTCTTAACCGACGTCACGATGCTACGACAAAAAGAAAAAGAAATTTTTGTCAAAGACGTCGTTATTCAAGAGATTCATCATCGGGTTAAGAATAATTTGCAAACCGTTGCGAGTCTCTTGCGGATGCAGGAGCGGCGCAGTGGCGAGGAAACAAAAGTGGCTTTAAAAGAGGCCGAGCGGCGAATTTTGGCGATTGCCGCCATTCACGATACGTTAGCCGCACAAGTGGAAGATGAAGTCGATATTGCCTTGTTAATCGAAGGATTGATTCAACAGTTGCGATTGGAATGGGCACCGACAGTCGAAATTACTTGGGAGGCTGCCGGTACTTGGGGTGTGGTGACATCAGAAGATGCATTGACGATTGGAATGACGGTGCATGAGCTGGTGCAAAATGCTTGTGAACACGGCAAAGGGGAAAGCAAGCAACAACGAGTGAATGTACGCTTGTACGGTGATGCCAATGAATTACGATTAACAATTCAAAATTTCGGTCCGCCGCTGCCGTCTGATTTTTCACCGGATCGGTATCGTCTCGGTCTGCAAATTGTAGCGAATCTGGTGAAATTCCATTTAGGCGGAACGTTTATCATGCAAAACGAGAAAAATAGTGTGCTCGCTATTTGCCAATTTCCGCGCAAGGAGGAAAAATGATGGATCGTTTACGCGTAGTCGTAGCGGATGATGAGGGCTTGATCGCGATGGACGTTGCCGAAATGTTGACAGAATCCGGTTATGATGTGGTAGGTATCGGTAAAGACGGCATAGAGGCGCTCGCACTTGGCAAAAAATGGCAGCCGGATATTTTTGTCTTGGATTTAAAAATGCCGCGTTTGGATGGAATTGAAACCGCCCGTCGGTTGCGTTCGGAAGGAATGGGACCTGTTGTTTTGCTGACGGCCTACAGTGAAGAAAAATTGGTGCAAAAAGCAAGCGAGTCGGGAGTCTACGGCTACTTACTCAAGCCGGTGCGGGAGATCGATTTACGAGTCACTTTGCAACTGGCATTGGCTCGATATCGTGAACACAATGAATTGTCGCAGTCGCGCGCGCGTGCGGAAGAAAAGCTGGCGGCCCGCAAAACGATGGACCGTGCGAAAGGCTACCTGATGAGCCGCTACCATTTAACGGAAGAACAGGCATATGAAAAACTGCGAAATTTTGCCATGCAAAAAGGGAAAAAGATCGAAGACGTTGCCGCTGCTTTAGTGCAGCAAATAGCGTCACCAAAAAGATGAAAAGACAAAAAATCAATAAGACGCTTGCTTTTTTCAGGCAAGTGTCTTATTATTATACATGTAGTTAGCACTCGATAGATGGGAGTGCTAATAAATTCCGATAATCCTTCAAGGAGGTAGTGTAGATGTTAAAACCGTTAGCAGATCGTGTATTGATTAAAGTTGTGGAAGCGGAAGAAAAAACTAAAGGTGGTATTTTCTTGCCGGATACAGCGCAAAAGAAATCGCAAAAAGGGGAAGTACTTGCGGTAGGACCGGGTAAAGTAGCTGACAATGGTACGCGGATTCCGATGGAATTGAAAGCGGGCGACCATGTACTGTTTGCCAAATATGCCGGTACGGACATCGAAGAAAATAACGAAAAGTTTTTACTGATTGCAGAACGCGATGTTCTCGCTGTTTTGGACAAATAAAAGTCCGTCGATTTTACTGATACCAACGAATGTAGTATGTAAGTGTATATAAAGGAGCAAACTAAATGGCTAAAACAATTCAATTTAATGAAGAAGCACGTCGCGCTCTTTTGGCGGGTGTTGATACGCTGGCGAATGCGGTCAAAGTAACACTCGGACCGAAAGGCCGTAACGTTGTTCTGGATAAAAAATTCGGTGCACCGACGATTACCAATGACGGCGTAACGATTGCCCGTGAAATCGAACTCAAAGATACGGTAGAAAACATGGGTGCGCAACTCGTCAAAGAAGTAGCGACCAAAACCAATGACGTGGCCGGTGACGGTACGACGACAGCGACTCTCTTGGCGCAGGCGATGATTCGTGAAGGCATGCGCAATGTAGCGGCCGGTGCCAATCCGATGGTACTGAAACGCGGCATTGAAATGGCGGTTAAACAACTCGTTGAAGAAATTAAAGCACATTCGATTACCGTCGAAGGTAAAGATGCGATTGCACAGGTAGCGTCGATCTCCGCCGGCGATGAAGAAATCGGCCAAATGATTGCCGACGCGATGGAAAAAGTCGGTAAAGACGGTGTTATTACTGTGGAAGAGTCCAAAGGTATGGGCACGCAACTTTCTGTTGTGGAAGGCATGCAGTTTGATCGCGGTTACATTTCGCCGTACATGATCACCGATACCGACAAAATGGAAGCGGTGATGAGCGATCCGTACATTCTCGTTACCGACCGTAAAATCGGTGCGATCGCGGATCTTCTGCCGGCGTTGGAACAAGTCGTTCAGGCGGGTAAAGAACTTCTGATCATTGCGGAAGACGTGGAAGGCGAAGCATTGGCGACCCTCGTTGTCAACAAACTGCGCGGCACATTCCGCGCGGTAGCAGTTAAGGCTCCGGGCTTCGGTGATCGTCGTAAAGCGATGCTCGAAGATATCGCGATTTTGACCGGTGCGACCTTGATCACGGAGGATCTCGGCCGTAAACTGGACAGCGTCACCTTGGCGGATCTCGGTTCGGCTCGTCAGGTACGGGTAGCGAAAGACGAAACGACGATCGTTGACGGTGCCGGTCAGTCGGAAGATATTAAGGCACGCGTAGCGCAGATTCGTTCGCAATATGAAGCAGCTACCTCGGAATTTGACAAAGATAAATTGCAAGAACGTTTGGCTAAAATGGCCGGCGGCGTAGCAGTGATCGAAGTCGGCGCGGCGACGGAAGTCGAGCTCAAAGATAAAAAATTACGTTTAGAAGATGCTCTCAACGCGACTCGCGCAGCGGTCGAAGAAGGTATCGTCGCGGGCGGCGGCACAACGTTCCTTGATATCCAGGGCGCATTGGACCAACTGGATGTCGAAGGCGACGTACGTACGGGCGTACAGCTTGTTCGTCGCGCGATTGAAGAACCGGTTCGTCAGATTGCAGACAATGCGGGTCTCGAAGGTTCGATTGTAGTGGATAAAGTCAAAGCGGCCGGTGCCGGCATCGGTTTTAACGCATTGACGGAAGAATATGAAGACATGGTCAAATCCGGTATTGTGGATCCGGCTAAAGTCACCCGTTCGGCTCTGCAAAATGCGGCCAGCATCGCGGCTCTTGTTTTGACGACAGAAGCAGTCATTGCTGATGAACCGCAGGAACAGCCGGCAATGCCTCCGGCGGGCATGGGCGGCATGGGCGGTATGGGCGGCATGATGTAAGCTCGCCACATTCGCGTAAAATGCACCTCGTCATTTGACGAGGTGCATTTTATTTGATAAATTTCAGAACCTTAAAATAAGAAATAAGAAAAGTTTATGTCCCGATCATTAATACGTGTTATCGTATGTATTATACTAAAATATAAAATAGGGAGGAAGTATGAACAAAACGTATCCGGCAATTTTTACAAAGGAAGGATCCGGTAAATATGCAGTTTCTTTTCCTGATTTAGATGGGTGCTATACTTGCGGAAACTCTCTTGGTGAGGCGATGGAAAACGCTGCTGAGGCGTCCGGACTCTTTCTTGTTTCTGCATTGGCAGATGGAGAAACCGTTCTGATACCGTCAAAATTGGAAGATATTGCATACGATGAAAACGAAATCGTAGCATATGTCGTAGCAGATATAAAAGACGCATAGGATTTACATAATAGAACGTAACAACTTCGCATGGCTTGATGAAGTAGCACAACGAGAAAAGTAAACTTCTGAGCTGTGTTACGAGAGGCGTTAATTTGGTAAGCAGTGTGACTAAATATAAAATCTGCCCACGTGATATCATATCAACAGTGCGCGCCTATTTTAGGGTGGTATTCAACGTTATGTTTTATTTGACAATTAAGCTATGCTTTAGTACAATACTTGCAAATCGTTAATGACAATGACGGGAAGAAGAAACGCCCCTTCGGTGCAGAGAGCGATACACCGGCTGTAAGTATCGTCCGAATTGCGTTTTATGTCACCCCCGAGTCGGCAGAAAGAAAGGTCTGTCCGGTTGCGCACGTTACGCGTCTCAAGGGATCAATGGATAATTTAGGTGGTACCGCGGAAGCATAACTTTCGTCCTATGTGGGCGAAAGTTTATTTTTTTATTTAAAAGGAGGGGCCAGGATGGGACAATATAAAAATTTAACCAGCTATAATCCCGCTGAAATTGAACAGAAATGGTATCAGTTCTGGGAAGACAACGGTGTCTTTCATGAAGAACCTAAACCGGGGGAAAAAGCGTACAGTATTGTTTTACCGCCGCCAAATGTTACCGGTCAATTGCATATGGGACATGCGTTGGATGATACATTACAGGACGTTTTGATTCGTTTTAAACGGATGCAGGGTTATAATACGCTGTGGTTACCGGGTAAAGATCACGCCGGTATTGCAACGCAAATTAAAGTCGAAGAGGAGCTTGCCAAAGAGGGCTTGACACGGGATGATTTAGGGCGAGAAGCTTTTGTCGAACGCGTTTGGGAATGGAAAGAAAAATTCGGCGACCGGATCGGTCAGCAGATTCGTCGTTTGGGGGCTTCCTGCGACTGGTCGCGCGAGCGTTTTACATTGGATGAAGGATGCTCGAAAGCCGTCCGTGAAGTCTTTGTTTCCTTGTACGAAAAAGGCTTGATTTACCGCGGCTTCCGGATCACCAACTGGTGCCCTCGTTGCATGACGGCATTATCGGATGTCGAAGTGGAATACGAAGACGAAGCCGGTAAGCTGTACTATGTCAATTATCCGCTGCTCGACGGCGACGGATATATTCAGATTGCCACCACGCGACCGGAAACGATGTTGGGCGATACCGGTATCGCCGTTCACCCGGAAGATGAGCGTTACGCAAAGTATATCGGCAAAAAAGTTATCGTGCCGTTGGCTGATCGTGAAATTGAAGTGGTCGCTGACAGCTATGTCGAACCGGAATTCGGTACAGGCGCGGTTAAAATCACGCCGGCACATGATCCGAACGATTTTGAGATGGGGGAACGCCATCAATTGGAATCGATTGTTATCATGAATCCGAACGGTACGCTCAATGAAAACGCCGGCGCCTTTAACGGTATGGAACGATATACCGCGCGCAAAGCGGTAGTGGAAGCATTACGGGAAAAAGGTCTGCTGGTGAAAATCGAGGATGCCGATCATGCAGTCGGCCACTGCTCGCGCTGCCACACGACCATTGAGCCGCTTGCTACGCGGCAATGGTTCGTCAAAATGGAACCGCTGGCGAAACCCGCGTTACAAGCGGTAGAAGAAAAGCGAACAGAATTTGTGCCGCCGCGTTTTACGCAAACCTACACGCATTGGCTTGAAAATATTCGCGATTGGTGTATTTCCCGTCAGCTTTGGTGGGGCCATCAGATTCCGGCCTGGTATTGCAACGAATGCGGCGAAACGATCGTTTCCCGTGAAGATATCACGACCTGCCCGCATTGCGGCGGCAGCGTGACACAGGATCCCGATGTTTTGGATACCTGGTTCAGTTCGGCATTGTGGCCGTTTTCTACTATGGGGTGGCCGGATCAAACACCGGAATTAAAGCAATGGTATCCGACCAATGCTTTGGTAACCGGCTACGATATTATTTTCTTTTGGGTCGCTCGCATGATGTTTACGGGACTCGAATTCATGAAGGAAGCACCGTTCAAACACGTCTTTATTCACGGTTTGGTGCGTGACAGTCAAGGCCGTAAAATGAGCAAATCACTTGGCAACGGCATTGATCCGCTGGAAGTCATCAATAAATACGGTGCGGATGCCTTACGTTTTACGCTGATGACGGGCAATACCCCGGGGAACGACATGCGTTTTTACATGGAACGTGTCGAAGCAAACCGTAACTTTGCCAATAAAATTTGGAATGCTGCTAAATTTGTGTTGATGAACTTAGAAAGTTATGAAGAAACACATGATTTTTCGTCCGAAGAATTAACACTTGCCGATCGTTGGATTTTGGAACGCCTGGCGCAGACAGAAGAAAGTGTCACCGCGAATCTGGAAAAATTTGAATTGGGAGAAGCGGCGGGAAGTGTCTATGAGTTTATTTGGAATATCTTCTGCGACTGGTATATAGAGGCCGTTAAACCGCGTTTATATGCGGATGATAACGTAGCCGACCGTACGGTCGCGCAGAGCGTACTGGTTTATGTTTTAACACGTGCATTGGCGTTATTACACCCGTTTATGCCGTTTGTCACTGAACATATCTGGCAGCATTTACCGCATGAAGGTTTGACGCTGGCCAAAGCGCCATGGCCGATGCCCGATCCGGCGCTGCGTTTTGCGGATGCCGCCGAACAGATGGATCGTTTGATTGATGCCATCAAAGCCGTACGTAACTTGCGTGCGCAGGCGGATATTGCGCCGAGTCAAAAAGTCCCCCTGTTGCTGCGCGTGAAACGAGATGATTTGACGGCGGTAGTGGAAGATCATCCAATTTATTTTGAAAAATTGGCGAATACGAGTGCAGTGAACCTGCTTGCCAATGATGCGCCGGCGCCGGAAAATGCGTTGACCGCGATTACCGACGGTTTGGAAATTTACGTTAAATTGGCGGATGTGATCGACGTTGAAAAAGAAAATGTACGGATTCAGGCGGAAGAAGATAAGTTGCATCAGGAAGTCGCGCGTTTGGAGAAAAAGCTTGGTAATGAGTCGTTTGTAACCAAAGCACCTGCCGCGATTGTGGAAAAAGAACGCGAAAAACTGGCCAACTACAACGAGAAACTGGCCACATTGATGGAGCGTAGGGCGTTTTTAGCTACGCTTGCAAAGGAGAAGGCATGAACTATCAAGAATCGATTGCTTGGTTGACGGAGACGGCAGCGTTCGGTATCCAGCCCGGATTGCAACGAATCGAAGCACTTTTAGAAGGACTCGGTCATCCTGAAAATGCGTTTAAAAGCATTCATGTGGCAGGTACCAACGGAAAAGGAAGCGTTACCGCCATGTTGGAAAGTGTTTTGCAGCAAGCAGGCATTTCCTGCGGACGCTTTACTTCTCCGCATTTGGAAGAATATACTGAGCGAGTCCGTATCAATGGAACGGATATTTCGCCGTCGGATTTTGCGAATTATCTGAGCCGAGTACGCGAAGTCGCAGAAAAAAATGTCGCGGCGGGCGGTGAAATGGCAACGGAATTTGAGCTGTTGACAGCCTGTGCTTTTCTCGCATTTCAGGCTAAGGGCGTAGAATACGCCGTAGTGGAAGTGGGCATGGGCGGCCGCTTGGATTCGACGAATGTTATTATTCCGGAAGTTGCCGTGATTACTAATGTATCGCTCGATCATACGCAATATCTCGGCGCTACAGTGGAAGAAATTGCCGCGGAAAAAGCAGGGATCATCAAAGATGATGTTCCCTTGGTGACATCCGCACATCGCACCGCTTTGAAAATCATTAAAGAAATCGCGCATAAAAAGAATGCGCCGATATACATGTGGGATCGTGACTTTTCGGTCGAGCGACGCACGACATTCGATCGCGGCCAAATCATTACGCTCAAACGTAAAGATAACGCCGATGCAATGCTCTTTGTGCCGTTTTTCGGTATGCACCAGACGGTCAATGCGGCAGTAGCGGCTATGGCTTTAACTGTGTTAATGAAAAAGGAAGCACGGATTACGGAAGATCATTTGCGCGAAGGTATTTCTCGCGCGCAGTGGCCGGGACGTTTTGAGGTCATTGAGGGCGATGTGCCCGTGATCTTGGACGGCGCTCACAATGTTGACGGAGCGGCGGCACTTGCCATGACGCTGAATGAGATATATCCGGATAAGAAACGCTTTTTCGTATTTGCATCGTTGAAGGATAAAGACATTGAAGGTATCGTGGAAGAATTATTCCGTGAAGAAGATACTATTATCGCCGTACCTGCACCGACGCCACGTACACGCAGTGCAGAGGAGATCTGTGAATACTTACCGGGAACGACCGAACCCGCGGCAGACGTAGTTGCCGGTCTGGAACGCGCGAAAGAACTCGCGCAACCGGGAGATATCATTGTAGTTTGCGGATCGCTTTATTGTTTGGGTGATGCACGCCGTTATTTACGGCAAAAAACGTTGCATTAAAAAACGCCTCCCAGGAGGCGTTTTTTTATTGCTGTTGTATAGGTGCCGTGGTTTTGTCACCAGAAGTGCTTGGTGCTGACGGGGTAGCCTTGTCGCTATTCTGGGTATTTTGGGCTTGCGCCGCGCTCTTCGCAGCTGCTTTTTCTGCCGCCTTTCGCGCGGCTTCTTGGCGAGCCCGTTCGGCAAGGATATCTCTCATTAACGGATATTGCGGTGTCGGAGCTACCGTGATTTGCGTTTCAAAGAGACGTCCCCAGGGGAAACGTGCCGTTACAGTACGAGGATTGATGTCAAGGTGCTCTTCGGCAAAAGCTTGAATTTTTTCCACCAGCATTTCCGAAAGACGCGGATTTAATTTGCCGGAGTATTTGACATTGTCCGTGCGCAGGTTTTCCTGTGCACGGTAAATTTCTTTACGAATATTCGCCTGGTAACCCCAGTTATCCAAGTATTGCTCCGTCAACATGCGATGCTGTGCTTTTTCCGGCATTTGTGCGGCCAGAATGCCTTGCGCTACCGCGTAGCCCACCGTGTTTGAAGCGGTGTTCCAGCCGTTATATGCAGAAATTTTATAGAGCAAGTTGGCGTTTTGCATTTCTTTTAAAAGTGTATTATCGGAGCCGTTAGAATAAAAGATATCGGCGACGCTGACCGGAATGTGTCGCGAAAGCGCATCTTCCACACGGGTTAAAAAGGCAGCGGCACTTTTTCGCGGCATAGCAAGGTTGGCAAAGGCTTCCGATTCGCCGGTGACATCACTGAGCGGGGTGTTAACGGCTAACAAAAGGTCCGGTTTTTCCGTGGTAACAATTTCACCACCGACAGCAGTGACGTGATCGGCTATCGTTTTACCGATACTTTGATTTTCATAGTGCGGCATCGTATCAGCGCCGCCGCCGAGCGGGTAAATGACACGAATTTTGGGGGTTGTCTGGGAGCGATCCACGTGGTAGCGGGCAATTAATAAAAGACCTAATTGGTCAGCGCCGGGGAAGGAGCCGTAAACGCACGGCGACAGGTTAGCCGTTGCTTTTTTGAGATACCGAGCTTCTAATGAAGACTGCGAAAAACCGGCCGTATCGTCATGGCCGAGGCAGAAATAGGTGAGCACGCCGGAGGCGGCATCCTGAATTAACATTTCGTTGACCTGGTTGTTTTTCGTGCGTCGCGCAAACCAATCCTGCATATATTCCAGCGGTACGGACATCCGCAGCGATAAAAGTTTAGCGGACTCTTCCGCGGTCAAGCCTTCCGTATCGGCTTTGTCCTGCCAGTAGGCAATTTCAAAGATTTTCGGGCCGTAGTCGGCATAGTAGGAAGGTTCTACTTTACCGTCGCTGGCACGCGGGGAACGCATGATCGTGCCGAATGCATAGATCGGCAGCGTCGGATACGCATTGTGCAGAGCGGCCAGTTCCGAGAGACGATTTTTCAAGGTTAAAATATTGATATCATGCTTGCGGGAATCCACTAACCCGCCATAAATTAAAGTGTCCGTGGAAAGAACCAGTGCGTCTGCCTGATTGACGTTTTGTTTGACCCATTCCCAAACTTTATCCGGCGAGCCTTGGTAGCCCTGGTCGGAGAGATACGTTTCCGGCGGGGTCAGCACCGTGTAACCCGCTGCCTGTGCCGTATCCACAGTGTAGGCATAGCTGACGGGACGGTTGTCTTGCGGTACATATAAAATCGTTGCCGCGCATGCCGTTTGACCGGCACCAAAGGCAAATACACCGATCATTAGTGTTTGGATCGCTTTACGCCAAAATGTTTGTTTCATTATTTGCTCCTTTTGTTTTTACCCAAATAATCTCGTCGGTGAGCCCTGGGCAATTCCAATTTATGCCGAATTGCCAGTAAACGGATCAGCATGACAGTCAAAAATGCCAACGGACCGGCCCAAGCCAAAGTGGCGATCTGTCGTACCAAACAAAAAACGATGCCGCCGGCTAACGACGCGGAGGCATAGACTTCATTACGAAATACCACCGGAATGCGCAGTGCGCCGATATCTCGAATGATGCCACCACCATAGGCCGTAATCAGACCAAGCGTCACCGGCAACAGAAAAATCGAACGGGGATCCGCTGCCACACCTACCATTGCGCCGGTCACTGTAAAAGAAGCCAGGCCAAAGGTATCGGCAAGGTTGTACAGGTAGAGGGAATAGCGTCGGTATTTGTAGTTGCCGCGCAACCTTCGGAATGAAAATAGAAGTGCTACCACCGTTACCGGTGAGATCGCAATGTAGATGCCATCTTCGAGAGCGCTCGGCGGTGTGTTACCGACGAGTGTGTCGCGGATCATGCCGCCGCCTACAGCGGTTACTAAGGCAAGTATGGCAATGCCGAAAATATCCATGCGTCTTTGCATGCCCACCAATGCGCCCGAAATCGCAAAGGAAATCGTTCCCAAATAATCAAAAATCAGCGCAATCATACATCCTCACAGTTATCAAGATTGGCTATATTATACCATGTTTGAGAGGTGCACTTAAGATCTCCTCGAAGACCGATAAGCGCTGTGTTACAATAAGAATAGCAGAAAAATGAAGGAGTGATGTTGTGAAATACGAAAAAAACGATCAAGTCGCGGGCTTTACGGTCCAAGAAGTATCGTACATTAATGAAATTAGCGCGCAAGCGTATATAATGCAACACGACCAGACCAAGGCAAAGTTGTTGTTTTTAGCTACGGAAGATGACAATAAAGTGTTTTCGGTGACGTTTCGCACGCCGCCGGCTGACAGCACCGGTGTCGCGCATGTTTTGGAGCATTCGACGCTGTGCGGATCCGATAAGTATCCGCTGCGTGAACCGTTTGTCGAACTGGTCAAAGGGTCGTTGAATACCTTTTTAAACGCGATGACATTCCCGGATAAAACAATGTATCCGGTGGCCAGTCGCAACGCCAAAGATTTTCAGAATTTGATGGACGTCTATTTAGATGCCGTATTCCATCCGAATCTGCGCAAAGATCCGTATATTCTTATGCAGGAAGGATGGCATTATGAATTGGATGATGCGGATCGGCCTTTGATTTATAAAGGTGTTGTGTATAACGAAATGAAAGGTGCGTTGTCATCGCCGGATGATGTATTGGGACAAAAAGCGATGGAGGTGCTTTTTCCCGATACTACGTACGGACATGAATCGGGCGGTGATCCCGACCATATTCCGGAATTGACGTTTGAAGCATTCACGGATTTTTATCAGCAATACTACCATCCGTCTAATGCGTACTTTTTCCTCTACGGCGATATGCCGCTCGAAGAAACGTTGACGTATATTTCGGAAAAATACTTGAACGACTATCATTACCGGGAGATCGACAGTGAAATCGATACACAAAGTGCTCCTGCTACACGACAGAAAGCTACATTCTATTATGGCGTGACGGAGGATGAGGAACGTCAGGGGAAAACGCTGCATGCCATCGATATCGTCTTGCCGGATACTCTCAGCCCGGCGCAAATAATGGCGATGGAAGTTTGGAATTATGCGCTTTTGACTATCCCCGGGGCACCGTTACGTCAGGAAATTATCTCGAAAGGGTTGGCGACGGACGTTTCCGGCAGCATCATCGATAGTTTGAAACAGCCTGTTTGGCACATTGAGGCGATCGGCTCGGAACGAGAACACCAAGCGGCTTTGGTGCAATTGTTTGATACCTTTATGCAGAAAATTGCTGCGCAAGGATTTTCGTCTGAGCTTCTGAGCGCAGCGCTAAATCGTCTGGAGTTTTCGTTGCGGGAAAATGATTTTAACGGACGTCCCAAAGGACTGTTTTACAATTTGCGCGCATTGGATTTCTGGTTGTACGATCGCGATCCCTTACAGGGCTTGCGTTACGAAGAAGATATCCGAGAATTGCGTGAGCAGATTACCGCCGGAACATTTCATACCATTATTGGCGATCTGATTTGTCGTAACCCGCATCAAGCGGTCATTACCATGGCACCGCAAGTCGGTTTGCAGGAAGAAAAGGAGCAGGCGGTACGTGAAAAACTGGCAGCTTTTAAAGAAACGCTTTCGCCTGAAAAAGAGCGCCGGATTATCGAGCAGACGGCCACGTTGAAACGGCGGCAACAAACGGCGGACAGTGAGGAGCAACTTGCTACCATACCGCTCCTGGAACGCGACGAATTACCGCAAAAGGTCGATTCGGACACGTTGTTGCAGGAGACGGTTGAAGGTTTTCCGGTTTACCGCATGGCAGGGGAGAGCAACGGAATTTTGTATGCGACGCTTTATTTTCCTCTTTTGCATTTAACGACACAGGAATATTTATATGCGGTGCTTTTGAGTGATGTGCTTGGCGAACTGGATACCCGAGGTTACACTTACGCCGAGTTGGCGCAGCAAATTAATTTTCATACCGGTGGAATTACGGTCGGATTAAAAAGCGGTTCCCGGTACGATGATGACAGCGATGTGTACTCGTATATGGTGGTCCGAGGCAAAGCATTGACATCCAATACGTCACAGCTTGTTACATTGACCAATGAATTGATCAACCATACTCTGTTCGTCGACACGAAACGATTGACGGAATTGATCAATGAAAAGAAGACTGATTGGAATTTACAACTTTTCCGTCGAGGAAACGCATTAATGATGAACCGTGCATTGTCCTATGTTTCACCGTTGGAACGTTTACGCGATCAGTCGGGGTTAGCCTATTTTGCTTTCTTGCAGAACTTGGCACAGCGCACCACGGAAGAAATTATTACGGCGTTGCAGAAAACGAGTCGGCGCATTTTCCGGATGGCAGGATCGTTCGCGCTGATTTGCGGCGGCGAAGAAGAGCGCACTGCCTGGCAACAGGAAAGTCCGCGCTTGCTGGCGGATTTGGAACAAAAAAAATCAGAGGGTGCACCTCTTGTGCTGGATTTACATATCGGTAACGAGGGCTTTATCAGCGTGGGGAAGGTGCAGTATGTCGCGCAAGGCGGTAATTTCCGTCGTGCGGGACACACCTACCATGGTGCGCTGACCGTATTGGAACATATCCTACGCTATGAATATCTTTGGCAGAAGTTGCGCATTTTAGGTGGAGCGTATGGTGCGCATGCGCAAATTATGAGCAACGGCAACAGCGTTTTTTGTTCGTACCGGGATCCTAATTTAGCGGAAACATTACAGGTATACGCAGACATGCCGGCGGCCATCGGTCGATTTGAAGCGACGGATCGTGCGATGCGTCAGTATGTCATCGGTGCACTGGCACCGACGCAGACGCAGTTTACTTTACCGATGCGCGGAGAACGTGCAGTCAACAGAATGCTTTCCAAAATGCCTGACACATTCCGCCAGCAAATTCGGGATGAGATTATTCACTGTACGCAAAGTGACATTCGGGCGCAAGCACCGCTGCTGCAAAGTATCATCGCACAACAACATATCAGCGTGATGGGTGGTGCTACAAAACTCAATGAGCAACGTGAAATTTTCAGGGACATCATCAACTTCGGCAAATAATTACCGATGTCGCTATGCACCGAGTCCGACCGGTTACTTGCACTTGGGTAACGTCTGGACGGCATTAATCTCCTGGTGTGCGGCGCAACAAAATAACGGCCGGTGGATTTTGCGTCTCGAAGATTTGGATCAGGCTCGTTGCCAAAAAACATACGAAGATGCAATGTACGAAGATCTGCATGCGTTGGGCTTTGTATGGGAAGAAGGCCCCGATATCGGCGGTCCGTATGGACCGTATCGCCAATCAGAACGTTTGGGTATTTACAATAACATCATCGAACAGTGGCGTGAGGCGGGACAAATGTACGCTTGTACTTGTTCACGCACTCGTCGCTTAGCGATTGCGTCTGCACCACACCGTGGTGACCATCATGTGGATTATGACGGACATTGCCGTTGGCATGCACCTGAACGCACGAAAAGGCCGCCCTCCTGGAGGTACCGTGGCAGCAATGAAACTGTCACATACCAATCACGACGAGGTGAAACCATCTCTACGACTATGGTGGAAGGTGCCGATGATATACTCGTGCTGCGAGCCGATGGCGTGTACAGCTACCAATTTGCGGTGGCGGTAGATGATGCGATGATGCGTATCACGGAAGTTGTTCGCAGCGTGGATCTGGCGGAGTCGACAGGCTGGCAGGTGCGTTTTATGAATGCGCTTAATTTGACGGCGCCTATGTATTGGCATATACCATTACTTTGTGATCGGGAAGGAATACGCTTGTCAAAACGGCAGCACGGTATTACGGTTCGCAAGCTGTTAAAAGCGGGCAAAACCCCTGCGGATATATTAGGGTATCTGGGTTACTTGGCAGGGATTAATCCGCAGAGAAAACCGCAAACATTGCAGGAGCTGGCGAGCGTTGATCTTGCAGAATGGCAGTTGGATTCACTTGAGATTCGACTAAAGGAGGGCTTATGACGGTACAAGAAGCATTACAGAAAAAAGTGTGGGCAGTAGTGGGAGCGACACCCAAACCGGAAAAGTTCGGTTATAAAGTCTACATGGTTTTGAAAAAGAATGGCTACGAAGTCTATCCTGTACATCCGAACGCCATTGAAATTGACGGTGATCCTGTCTACCGCAGTATTTTGGATTTACCTGTAGTTCCTGATGTGGTAGATCTCGTTGTCGGCGAAGAGCCTGGGTTAAAAGCAGTAGCGGAATGTGCGGAAAAAGGAGTCAAAACTATTTGGCTCCAACCCGGCGCGGATAAACCGCGCGTTTTAGAGGCGGCGAGAGAAGCGGGAATCAATGTGATTCAAGATTGTGTTATTGTAAGGCTATGATTTAATTAGAAATTGATTAAATAAAAAAGATCTTTCTACTAGTAATAGTAAGAAAGATCTTTTTTATTGCCAGATATCAACAAAATGTAGTGGATGTACAAATGTACGGTACTAAGAATAGACAAAAATATAAAAATAATAATTTTAGTGAATTTTAGAACGAGTGGAGAGGGAATTTAACATAGTGGGGAATTATGGTAAAATGTGGTTAAAAGTGGAGAAAAGGGGTGAGGTAAGTGTTCATGGGAAAGTATTCCCACTCGGTGGACGCCAAGGGCAGAATGATTATTCCCGCCGGGTTTCGCGCAGAGTTGGGCGAACGTTTTGTAATTACGCGCGGTTTGGACGCTTGCGTTACCGTTTATCCGCTCGAACGGTGGGAGCAAGTGGCGGAACGGCTACAGCAGCTTTCCAGCACGCGCAAAGAAGTGCGTATGCTGATTCGCTTTTTGATTGGTGGCAGTAGTGAAGTAGAATGCGACAAGCAGGGACGTATTTTGCTCCCAGCGCATTTACGAGACTATGCCCAAATCAAGCGGGAAGCGGTTGTAGTCGGTACCGGCAATCAGCTTGAAATTTGGAGCAAAACTCAGCTGGAGGCACAGGAAGAGGCCGCCAGAGATTCTATTAGTGATGTGGCGGCAGGAATTGATCTGCCGATTGACTTCAGTTTGTAGGTGAACATGTTTCATCACGTAACCGTCTTACTGAAAGAAACTGTCGATGGTGTCGTACAGAACCCTCATGGCATATACGTCGACATGACACTGGGCGGCGGCGGTCATTCGCATGAAATTGCCTCACGACTTGCTCCGGACGGATTCCTGATCGGCATCGATCGGGATTCGGACGCTTTGCAGGCAGCTCGCCAACGACTAGAGAAAATGCACTGCCGGATTCATTTAGTGCAGCGAAATTATATAGAAATCAACGAAGTAGTCAATGAACTGGGAATTGCCGGCGTGGATGGAATCGTTTGTGATTTAGGGGTTTCTTCTTACCAATTAGATACAGAAGAACGAGGATTTTCATATCAGCATGACGCACCCCTGGATATGCGGATGGATCAACGCCAGGAGCTAACGGCGGCAACGGTTGTCAATACGTATTCCGCAAAAGAACTTGCGCAAGTCATTCGGGAGTACGGAGAAGAGCGATTTGCCAATCGCATTGCGCAACGCATTGTGGCACGACGAGAAGATCACCCACTTACCACCACCGGAGAATTGGTAGAAGTTATCAAAGCGGCGATTCCGGCAGCCAAGCGGCGTACCGGTCCACACCCTGCGAAACGAACGTTTCAAGCCATACGGATCGAGGTCAACGGCGAGTTGAGAGGTTTGGAAACGGCCGTGCGCAATGCGGTAAAAGCATTGAACTCCGGCGGTAAAATCGGAATTATCAGTTTTCATTCTTTGGAAGACAGGATTATCAAGCATACGTTTCGAGATCTTGCAAGAGATTGTATATGCCCGCCGGAATTGCCGGTATGCCAGTGTGGGCATAAGGCGACGCTACGGAATGTCAGCAAGGCGATTCGGCCGACCGAGCAGGAGTTAGAGAATAATCCTCGGGCACGGAGTGCGATTTTGCGAGTGGCGGAAAAAGTTTAAATGAGGTGACGAAAAATGTTGGCGAAAAGTTCAGTTTGGCAGTATGAGTTAGCAGAACGGAGTATAGCTTTACCCGTTTCGCGACCCAAAGCAAAAGAAGGAGCCACGAATAATCGAATGGCGGCAAGTGCTGCTGCGGTTTTGGTATTGTTGGCCCTTTTTGTTCTTTATGGAGCTAACATTTTTATTTCGCAAAAAGAATATGAAGTTCAAGAAGTACGCACTCGTGTGGTAGAATTAGCAAAGATGAATGAGGTGCTGCGGTTGGAAGTCGGACAACTGAAATCGCCGGGACGTATCCAACAAATCGCGGAGACGGAATTGGGCATGATTATTCCCACACAAGCTGTTTACAGCAGCGCCAAAGCAAACACCGTGGTTGCACGTAGTGTTACTCCGTCGGATAAAATTCGGGATTAAGAGCAGCCGTAAGGCTGCTTTCTTATTTTATAAAATTAAGGAGTCCATGATGAAAACAGTCGCGCAGTTAGTATCGGTCCTGGAGAATGGGGTGTGTCGAGGGGACAATGGAAAACAAATTACCAACCTCAGCACTGATTCTCGCAAAATAGAAGCTGACGGACTTTTTATTTGTCTTCGCGGGGTACATGCGGACGGACATAAGTTTGTGGCCAGCGCTATGGCTAACGGTGCCGTTGCGATTATTTGCGATCATTACTTGGATGAGTTTCCGGAATTAACGCAAATTGTTGTCGCCGACACGGTAGCCGCTATGCAGACTATGGTACCTTTTTTCTACGACTACCCGGCGCGTTCATTGCGAATGATCGGCGTTACCGGAACCAATGGCAAAACGACGGTCACGCATATGATTGCGCACATTTTAGAAGACGCCGGATATTGTGTAGGGATTATCGGGACAGTAAATACGGTGATTAATGGTGTATCCGAACCGGTGCATAATACAACTCCGGACGTCGACTTGCTTCAAAACACATTGTTTCGCATGCGTGAGGCGGGTGTTACTCATGTTGTCATGGAAGTGTCTTCTCATGCATTGGCATTGGGACGTGTGGCCGGCTGTAAATATGACACCGCGGTATTTACCAACTTGACGCAGGACCATTTGGATTTTCATAAAACAATGGATAATTATGCCGCGGCGAAAGCAAAGCTTTTTGCGATGGTAGCGGAAAGTGAAGACAATGAATCGAAGGCGGCAGTGATCAATGCTGACGATTTGTATAGTAAGGTTATGCAAGATCCCGTGTTGCACTCCCGCTGTCGTTTGCTTACATATGGACAAAATAAAGACGCCGCTTTATATATCAGCGACGTCGCCATTTCCGCACAAGGAGCTAAGGGAACACTGCATTATGATGGAGTGCAATGGCCTTTTACGATCCAAAGCAGCGGCATGTTTAATGTGTACAACAGTTTGGCAGCGGTAGGTGCCGCTCTTATGGAGGGGATTGCCATGTCGCGAGTGCTTGCCAGCATGGCTAGTTTTATCGCTGTAGCGGGACGCTTTGAGCGGGTAGATGAAGGACAGAATTTCACAGTTATCGTTGATTATGCCCATACGCCGGATGGTTTGGAAAATATTTTGCGAACTGCTCGTGAGATTACCGATGGCCGAGTGCTATTGGCTTTCGGTTGCGGTGGTGATCGAGACGCAAAAAAACGTCCGATTATGGGAGCGGTTGCCGCTAAGCTGGCAGACTCTATTGTTATTACAAGCGATAATCCGCGAAGCGAAAACCCGGAAGAAATTATTCGTGAAGTTTATGCCGGTGCTCAACCAAACGCATCTGCAACAGTTACGATTGCATGTGAAACGGATCGTGCCACCGCCATTTATAATATCATTGCCCAGGCTCAGTCGGGGGATGTTGTTTTGATTGCAGGGAAAGGGCATGAAACATACCAAATTTTAAATAGTGGTACAATTCATTTTGATGATCGTGAAGTAGCGCGTGAAGCATTGCGGGGAGAATAATATGGCAGCGTTTACAGAAGCAGAAATCATTCAAGCAACAGAAGCCGTAAAACTTCAGGGCTCTGAAGATGTAGCGGTAGGTAGTATCAGTACGGATACCCGCGGTGAACTTTCCGGATGTCTATTTGTGCCGTTAAAAGGGGAGCGTTTCGATGGACACGATTACTTGCAACAAGCGGTTGAGAAAGGAGCTGTTGCGGTGCTCTGTGATCGGGAGATAGCGGCGCTGCCTAAAGAAGTGGCTGTGTATCGAGTCAAGCAAACGCGTCGCGCACTGGAAGATCTCGCCGCGTATCATCGGCGACGTTTTGCGTTACCGGTCATTGCCGTTACCGGATCCAGCGGTAAAACTACTACTAAAGAATTGATTGCAAGCGTACTTGCGCAAAAGTTTAGAGTACATAAGACTGAAAAAAATCATAATAACGAAATCGGTTTAGCGCAGACGTTACTTTCATTGCAACCGGAAGACGAAGTGTGTGTGGTCGAGATGGGGATGCGTGCACGCGGCGAAATCAAGCGTTTGGCAGAAGTTGCGGCACCGACGATTGGGGTAGTTACGAATGTCGGAGTGGCGCATCTGGAACGACTTGGGAGTCAGGACGCCATTGCCGCTGCTAAGCAAGAATTAATTGAATCCATTCCGGAAAATGGTACGGCTGTGTTAAACTGGAATGATAAACGGGTACGCAGCATGGCATCCGTTTGTCACGGTCGAGTAATTAGTTACGGAATTGAGCCGCAGGCAAATGTGCAGGCACTCGATATTCAATACGGACTTGGTAAAACTAAATTTACCTGTCGGATTTTCGATGAAGTGTTTCCTGTCACCTTACCGCTTTTAGGCGCACATAACGTGGCTAACGCGTTAGCGACGGTGGCTGTTGCACGTGTTTTGGGACTGTCGGCAAATCGTATTCAACGGGCACTTGCGGACGCTGTAGCCGGAGAACTTCGCCAGGAAATCATAGATCGAAGCGGAATCCGCTTTGTTAATGATGCGTATAATGCTAATCCGCTTTCCATGGCAGCATCTCTGACCTCCTTATCTCAATTTGGTGAGGGACGCTACGTTGCGGTGATCGGCGACATGCTGGAGTTGGGACCGGATGAAGTAGCCATGCATGAAGAACTTGCTACTGCGGTGATTGCGGCAGGAATTACGGAACTTATTACAGTCGGCCCGCTAGCACGCGCTCTGGGAGAGGCGGTAAAAAAGCAAAGTCACGTGAATGTACACAGCGTTGCAAATACAAATGAAGTAATGCCGTTGTTAAAACCGCTGTTGCAGGAAGGTGATATTGTTTTAATCAAGGGGTCACACTCCCTGCGTTTGGACACACTGGTAACTGAATGGAGTAATTCATAAAAGGATGACAGTATGAGTATTTATTCAAATTTTGTGGTATGTGTGTTGGCCGCACTGTTTATGCTGCTTTTCGGTGCCATCGGTTTGCCGATATTGCGCCGACTGAATGCGCGACAGGAAGTGCGGGAAGAAGGGCCGCAATCCCATCGCAAAAAAGCAGGCACCCCAACCATGGGTGGCATTTTAATGATCTTGGCATTTCTCACAACATTGCTTTTGGCCGGGAATTGGAGCTCGGCTTACGGTTGGTTGCTTTTTTTAGTACTGGGACATTTTGCTCTCGGTCTGAGTGATGATGCTATCAAAGCACTGCATCATCGCAACTTGGGACTGACTGCGAAACAAAAACTGGCCGGACAAATTTTTTTGGCGGCGATCTTTGCGTATGCATTGACGGATTCTCTGGGACTACCGACATCGCTTCATATACCGTTACTTGATAACAATATATCGCTCGGTAATTTTTATTATCTTTTTGCAATGATTGTTATCGTCGGAACGACGAATGCAGTGAATTTAACCGACGGCTTGGACGGCTTGGCTGCCGGTATCAGCGCACTCGTAGCGGCTGCGTTTGTTTGGTTGAGCCTCAGTGCGCGCGATTTAGAATTGGCGCAATTTCCCGCCGCGTTGGCCGGTGTTTGCTTAGGGTTTTTGGTATTTAATTACCATCCCGCAAAGGTTTTTATGGGAGACACAGGGGCATTGGCGTTGGGCGCTGCGTTTGCGGGACTGGCTTTGGTCACGCGGACAGAGCTGCTTTTGGTGATTATCGGCGGTGTATTCGTAATGGAGGCCGTATCGGTTATTTTACAGGTGGCATCATTTAAAACTACAGGCCGCCGCCTGTTTCGCATGAGTCCTTTGCATCATCACTTTGAACTGGGGGGCTGGTCGGAAGTGAGGGTGGTTCATACTTTTTGGCTGGCGGCGCTACTCTGTGTCGGCGTCGGTATTTCTTTAACAATCTAGAGTGAATGAGCGAAAAAATTGAAGCGGTGATGAGCATGAAGTATACGAACGCAAAAATCTTAGTTATCGGTGCCGGAATCAGCGGCATAGGCGCAGCGCGGGCTCTTGCCAAAGCCGGTGCGAATGTAATCCTTTCGGATGTGAAGGATTTGTCGGCAGAAAAAACGGCAGCATTAACGGCGCTGGGGATTGAATGTGTTTTTGGTGCGCAAAAGTCAAGCCTTTTGGCAGGGGTGGAACAAATTATATTGTCACCGGGGATTGCACCAACAATCCCTTTGGCAGTGGCAGCAACGGAAGCAGGCATTCCGGTCGTTTCTGAAATTGAAGTCGCGTATGAACTCTCACAAGCACCGATCTATGCGATTACCGGTACGAATGGAAAAACGACGACCACTACGTTGTTAGGCGATATGGTTGCGGCCGGCGGACTTGAAAATGTAGTCGGAGGAAACATCGGTAAAGCGCTTTCTGAGCAGGTCAGTGAACTTTCTTCAGATGGTATCGTGGTGGCTGAAGTATCGAGCTTTCAATTGGAAATGATTGATCGTTTTTGTCCTCATGTGGCGGCGATTTTGAATATTACACCGGATCACTTTGAACGTCATGGTGACATGGATTCTTACGTACAGGCGAAAGCACGTATTTTTGAAAACCAGACAACAGATGATGTGTTGATTTTAAATAGGCAGGATCCGTATTGCCGCGCTTTTGCTGAGAAGGCGCAAAGTCGTATTCTTTGGGTTTCTACAGCAGGAAAAGTAGAAAGCGGAGCCTACGTAGAGGACAATGTATTGTATTTAAATCCGGAAGGAACGCCGGAAGTATTGTTGAGTGCCGATGAACTTTTGTTGAAAGGTGAGTATAATTGGTTAAATATTCTTACCGCAGCACTCATGGCGCAGCATGCAGGCGTACCACTCTCCGTAATTCGGGGTGTCTTACGCGTATTTAAAGGCTTACCGCATCGCGTAGAAAATGTAGCTATACAGGAAGGAATCACTTATTATAACGATTCCAAAGCAACAAATACGGATGCTACAATAAAAGCATTGCAAAGTTTTAACCAACCGATTGTGTGGATTGCCGGAGGTTATGATAAAGGAACAGATTTAACGCTTTTGATGCAGTCTGCCCGGAAATGCAAGGGCATCGTTTTCTTAGGGAATAGTAAAGAGCGCTTCTCTATTGCGGCTCAAAAAGAAGGAATTACCAATATTGAACTTGCCGATGACTTAGCGCAGGCGGTCAAAAAAGCGCAGAAGTTAGCACAAAAAAATAATGCGACGGTGGTGCTTTTCTCTCCGGCCGCATCGAGCTATGATCAGTATCATAATTATCAGGAACGTGGGCGTGACTTTTGTCGCTTAGTAGCGGAGTTGGAGAATTAATGAAGCGACGAGTAATTATTTCCGGCGGCGGTACCGGCGGGCACATTTATCCCGCACTGACGATTGCGGATGCGATTCGCCAAGTAACAGATGTGGAATTCTTATATGTCGGCAGTGAAAATGGCTTAGAAACAGAACTGGTTCCCAAAGCGAATATTCCGTTTATAAGTTTGCGACTGCACGGATTTGAGCGCCGACTGACTCCTAAAAACGGAAAAACGGCCTGGGAAGCGTTACAAAGCGTAGCGAAAGCAGGGTCTATCTTGCGAGACTTTCATCCGGATATTGTGATCGGTACCGGTGGGTATGTCTGCGGTCCCATGCTATTGGCTGCGGCTTTGAGCGGTGTTCCGACACTGATTCAGGAACAGAATGTGGTGCCGGGGATAACCAATCGCTTGCTGTCCAAAGTGGTTCGTAAAATTGCGCTTGGCTATGAAGAAGCCGCGGCACAATTCCATCAACCTAAAAAAATTGTGGTGACAGGAAATCCTGTGCGTCGGGACATTTTAGCCGCGCAACGAGATGTCAGCAGAAAGCGGTTGGGACTGCCCGACGATGCATTCGTGCTTCTTGCTGCCGGTGGCAGTCGCGGTGCGCGCGTGATTAATCAAGCGATGCAGGAAGTTCTCACACGTTACCAAACCAATACAGGAATAGTAGTGATGCATGTCACCGGTGAGCAGGAGTATGAAAGATTCATGCAGGGATTCACGCTGACCGACGAAAAGAATAAACATTTGCGGGTGTATCCTTATTTACATACGATGCCCGATGCGCTGGCAGCGGCCGATTTGGTGGTGTATCGTGCCGGCGCGGTGGGATTGGCCGAACTTACGGCGCTCGGTCGGCCGTCGATCTTGGTGCCGTATCCGTATGCAGCTGCGGATCATCAACGACGTAACGCAGCGGTCTTGGCGCAAAGAGGTGCAGCGGTGGTCATCGAAAATGAAGATTTGACCGGTGCGTTGTTATATGAGACGATAGAATCGTTGCGGCAAAACCGAACACGTTTAGAGTCGATGGCGTCTGCCAGTCGTTCTTTAGGTAGACCGCAAGCGGCGGAAGACATTGCGAAATTAGCACTTTCAATGATGGGATAAAACAATGAATTTGGATCAATATAAAAAATTTCATTTTGTAGGAATTGGCGGCGTGGGAATGCGTGCGCTGACCTATATCTTGTTACAACGAGGCTATATGGTTACCGGCTCCGATCAGGAAGACGACGCGGTGTTTGCAAAATTTCGTGATCACGGAGCGGTCATTTATCTTGGCCATGATGCTTCTCATGTGGATGGGGCTGACGTAGTTGTTGTATCCACGGCTATTCGCCCGAACAATCCGGAAGTGGTGGCAGCCAAAGAAAAAGGTATCCCTGTCATGCATCGCTCGGATATTTTAGCAGCTATTTTAAATGACGGTTGCGGCATTGCCGTCGCCGGAGCCCATGGTAAAACCACAACCACATCCATGCTGGGGCAGGTCTTTGAAGAAGCCGGCGTCGATCCGACCATCGTTATCGGGGGCGAGGTAGATTACTTAAAAGGCAATTCGAAAGCGGGGAAAGGTCCGCATGTTATTGCCGAAGCCGATGAAAGCGACGGATCATTCTTAAAACTTCGACCGGCTTTTGCGGTAGTTACCAATATTGAAGATGATCATTTAGATTACTACGGGTCGATGGAAAGGTTGGAAGCAGCTTTTGTGGAATTCATTCATTCCCTGGATGAAAAACAGGGCCGAGCTATTTTGTGTATAGAAAACAAAGTTATTCGCAAACTGTTACCACAGGTTAAGTGTGCTTATGTTACCTACGGGTTTTCTCCGGAGGCAACCTACTCGGCCACTGATTTAGCATATGTCGACGGTTGTCTGCATTTTACCTTGCTCAAAGAACAGCAACGTTTAGGGAAGGTGATGCTGCAGGTTCCGGGCAAATATAATGTGCTTAACGCATTGGCAACGATTGCGACGGCGCTTGCGGCCGGTTTATCGTTGCCGGATATCATTGAGGCTTTGGGGCACTTTGCCGGCACAAAACGACGTTTTCAAACACTATATCGGAGCTCGGATTATTGGTTGGTTACCGATTATGCGCATCATCCGACAGAAATTAAAGCGACGCTTGCCGCCGCTAAAGAAATTGGCGTGAAGCGAGTGATTTGCGTATTTCAGCCACACCGTTATTCACGTACGGATTTATTACGAAACGAATTTGCGGACGCATTTCATGATGCCGATTTGACGGTTTTTACGGACATTTACGCTGCCGGTGAAGATCCGCGGGATAATGTCGATGGTACTTTATTGCCGAATATGGTAAAGGCAACGGGAGACGAAGCGAGTTACGTGCAGGATATAGCGACGATTCCGGAATACTTAGATACCATTCGTAAGCCCGGCGATCTTATTATTATGATGGGAGCGGGCAATATTAATGAATGCAGTTACCTGGTTAAACAAAGGTGGGAACAACAGGATGAAACTGTGGGACAAAACTAAAAATATTTTGGTGGTTATGGGCGGCCCATCTACGGAAGCGGAGGTTTCCCGACGTACAGGTGCTGCGATTGCACAAGCGTTGGCAGAAGGCGGGTACAAAGTAACTACGCTTGAATTTAATCCGCAAACTTTTTTAAATAATGTGCAAAAAGCGCAACCGCAAGTCGTTTTCAATGCGTTACATGGAAAGTACGGGGAAGATGGAGCCATTCAAAACGTTTTGGAAATGCTCGGCATTCCCTACACCGGATCGGGGCCTTTGGCCAGTGCTTTAACAATGGATAAAGTTATCAGTAAACGACTTTTTGTCCAGTCGGATTTGCCGACGGCACCTTTTTCCATTTACCGCCAGGAAGAAGAAATGGAAATGATTGTAGCGGATATTTTGGAACGTTTTGCTTTGCCGGTCGTGATTAAAGCCGCTAATCAAGGTTCAACGATCGGGGTCAGCGTGATTCACGAGGCAAGCGAAGTTGCGTGTGCGGTGCAAGAGGCGTTTAAGTATGATCCGTGGATTGTCGTAGAAGAATATTTGTTTGGCGATGAGTTTACCGCTTCTGTTCTCAACGGAGAAGCGTTACCGGTCATTCAAATCGTACCGCATTCAGGGGTATATGATTATGCATCGAAGTATACGGCGGGGGCGACGGATTATTTAGTACCGGCGCCGATTGACGATCGGCTGAAAGACCAATTACAAGAACTGGCACGACAGACGTATCGGCTGATGAACTGTGAAGGTGTCGCGCGTGTCGATTTTATGACAGATGACAAAGGAAATCCGTTTATTTTGGAAGTGAACACTGTACCCGGTATGACGGTCACCAGCCTAGTGCCGAAGGCGGCTAACGCTGTAGGGATGGACTTTTTGGAGCTTTGCGAAGCCATTTTAAGCACCGCCGGGTGCAAAAAACTGTAATCCGATGGTACAGCATATTGATTTTGAAACATTTCGTCGCCGGCAACGCGGTGAGGAAACACCTGTTGTTCCGCCACAACGAAATGATGTAGGAGAACCGACGGAATTGCCGCGCAGACGTCGGCGCAAAAGACTAAAGTCGCAACTGCGGAAAGAAAAGCCTTTTTATAAAAAACGCGGAACATATGCTTGGGCGGCCGGTCTCATTGTCGGCTTTTTGTTGCTGTTGGCGCTGGCACCGATTTCGTTTGGCAGTGTTGAAGTAGAGGGGTTGCAAGCTCTTTCACGTGATGAGGTTTTTCGTGTCGCGAGAATCGGACGTCCTATCAACGTCGTACAACTCGCGACGGCCGACATTTCCCGTCGGTTGAATGGTGATTTGCGAATCGCCGCAGCTAAAGTGGATCGGGAGTTTCCCGCAACCATTCGGATTCAGATTGAAGAGCGACGTCCGATTGCCGTCGTTGCGACGGAATTTGGTTTTGCAGTTTTTGATAAAACCGGTTTAGTTATTGCCGAAGGACCAACTATTACACAGACGGATGTTCCTTTTATTACGGGCAAAAAACTAGGTAATGTCTTGTTAGGTGATACGGTTACCGACGATGCTTTACGAAAAGCATTAGGGTATTTATCGTATCTTTCGCGTAAAGGCGGCGAACAAATTTCGGAAATTAATATCGGCGACGCGGCACAATTAATTGCGTATACGCGTGATGACATACCGATTCATTTGGGCGCAGTAGAAAATGCAGCTGAGCAGGCACCTTTATCCGAAAATATGTTGAAAGATATTCGATTGCGAAACTTGGCAGTCGATTACGTGGACGCCAATGTAGGCGCGCCCTATATCAAATTGAAATGAGGCGGCAATGAAATCAAAAACGGCTGCGTTGCTTGCGGTCAGCATTATTTTAGGGATGATGCTGTCATTGCAGTATAAAAGCAACAAAGAAATGCAGGCGACGACAATGAATATGCGTGCGGAAGACTTGTATCAGCAACTGATGCAGGTCGAACAGGAAAAGAAGGATTTGGCGAAGGAATTGCAAGCATTGCAGGCGGAAAACTTGACATCGGACGCTACGCAGGAAAGAAATGAATTAAAATTCAGAGCCGGTCTGACTGCGGTGGAAGGATCGGGTGTAGTGGTCACGATTGAAGACAGCAAGCAGCCGCTTAAAATGGGTGAAAACCAAAATCTTTATGTCGTGCATGATGAAGATATTTTGAAAGTTATCAACGAATTACGCGCAGCCGGCGCCGAAGCCATTGCGGTAAATGAGCAACGTTTGATCGGCACGAGTGAAATTCGTTGTGCCGGTCCCACAGTTATTGTGAATGGTAAAATGTTCAGCACACCGTTCCAAGTCAAGGCCATTGGAGATCCGAAATTATTGCGATCCGCACTTGAATTTCGAGGAGGAGTGGTCGATACTTTGAAGTATTGGGGAATCAATGTGTCCATTGAGACCCGCAGTAATCTGCAAATCAATCCGTATACAGGACCGAGTAAGCAAGAATATGCAAAAGCAATACCGGGGGTGCCAAAATGATTGTAGCTTTAATGTTGTGCGGCCTGTTCCTCGGAATTGTGATGGGAATGTGGTTTCCCTGGGCGATCTCCATTTCCTATGCTCCATTCCTTTCGGTAGCGATTATGGCTTGCTTGGACAGCGTGTTCGGCGGCTTGCGTTCACATATGGAAGGGAAATACGATCACACGATTTTTTTCAGCGGTTTTTTCGTTAACGCATTAGTGGCAATGCTATTTGTTTTTATCGGTAGTCGATTGGGCATTGACATTTATTACGTGGCGCTGTTGAGTTTCGGCTTGCGTATTTTTGATAACACGGCGGCCATTCGGAGAATTTGGCTGGATGAAAGAAAAACCGGCGTCAGATAAGTAGCGTTTTCCGCTTAAATAGTGTAAAATAATTCATAATAAGTGAAACACAAAGAATAATAAACATACGGCAAACAGAAGGAGGAAGTCAGATGGGTGACTTGGCGAATATTAAAGTGATCGGTGTAGGCGGCGCTGGTAACAACGCAGTAAATCGAATGATCGAGGCCAATGTGCAAGGTGTTGATTTTCTTGCGGCCAACACTGAAGTCCAAATTTTGGATACGTCAAAAGCAGAAAAGAAATTACAATTAGGCGAGAAGCTGACCAAAGGTCTTGGCGCCGGCGCGAAACCTGAAATCGGCGAAGCGGCGGCGGAAGAAAGCAAAGAAGAAATCATGAAAGCGCTGCAAGGTGCCGACATGGTTTTCGTAACGGCCGGTATGGGCGGCGGTACGGGCACAGGCGGTGCACCGATCGTAGCAGAATGCGCGAAAGAAATGGGAGCATTAACCGTTGCCGTAGTTACTAAACCGTTTATATTTGAAGGTACCGTACGTATGCGCAATGCCAATTCCGGTATTGAATATTTGAAAGAAAAAGTAGATACCATCATCATTGTGCCGAATGAACGTCTGTTGCAAGCCGTAGATAAAAAAGTCAGCATCCAGGATGCATTCCGTATGGCGGACGATGTGTTGCGCCAAGGCGTACAAGGGATCTCCGACCTGATCACTGTACCGGGCGTTATTAATCTTGACTTTGCCGATGTTAAAACGATTATGACCGATCAAGGCGAAGCCTTAATGGGCATCGGCACTGCCAGTGGTGAAAACCGTGCGGTAGATGCGGCAAAAGCGGCCATTTCGAGCCCGCTTTTGGAACGCACTATTGATGGTGCCAAAGGTATTATTATCAGTGTTACGGGCAGCGATGATTTGGGTTTGCTCGAAATCAACGAAGCGGCACAAATCATTTCGGACGCGGCCGACCCGGATGCGAATATTATTTGGGGTACGTCCATTAATTCGGAGATGGGTGACGAAGTACGGATTACCGTCATTGCAACCGGCTTTGAAGATGTAAAGAAAAAACAGGATTACGCAGCGAATGCGCGCGGCGGTATTGCCGTTCCGGACTTCTTACAAAAACATTAATCACTTAAAAAGACCTCACATTTGTGAGGCCTTTTTTTATGCATTTACTCCCAGCGGAAAAGCCTTTCGTATATGCTACAATAAATGTATCTATGGTCTGAAGGAGGAACGAAATGGCAAAAGAATATTCGTTTGATGTTGTCTCAACCGTTGATTTGCAAGAAGTGACAAATGCAGTGCAACAAGCACGCAAAGAAATTACCACGCGTTACGATTTTCGTAACAGTAAAAGCGAACTTACATTTGCCGATGACACCATTACTTTGGTAAGTGATGATGAGTATAAATTGGGCGCTGTACAGGAGGTGTTACGCGGTAAGCTTGTGAAGCGTGGCGTAAGTATGAAAAATCTTGATGAAGGGAAAATTGTTCCGGCATCAGGTGGCACAGTTCGTCAGGAGTGGAAATTAAAACAAGGACTGGATCAAGATAACGCGAAGAAAGTTACCAAGCTGATCAAGGATAGGAAGCTTAAAGTGAATACTCAAATTATGGCGGATCAGGTTCGCGTTACGGGAAAAGATAAGGACGCTTTACAAGAGGCAATTGCCGCATTGAAGACAACAGATTTTCCTGTCGACTTACAGTTTGTCAATTATCGTTGAGCATGATGGCAAAAAAAGAATTGCGGGAAGGATTCACTACCGGCACCAGTGCCACGGCTGCTTTAAAAGCGGCGGCATTGGCACTGCGTGGGGAATTTCCGAAGTTTGTTACAGTGGAGTCGCCCCAGCATCGAGCGTTGACGTTGCCGATTGAGAAAAGTGAAGTGAATGAGGGGATCGGTTCGGCAACCGTCATCAAAGATGCGGGTGACGACATGGATGTCACGCACGGCACACCGATTGTCGTTTCCCTTGAAGTAACACCCACACCCGGGATTGTTTTTATCGCGGGTGTGGGTGTAGGGACGGTGACACGACCGGGGTTGCAAATAAAAGTGGGAGATGCCGCGATAAATCCGGGACCGCGCTGGATGATGAAACGGGTTTATGAAGAGTTGGCGGATGAAGGTACCGGCTGGAAAGTGACTGTTTCCGTACCTGCCGGTGAAGCGTTGGCAAAGAAAACGTTGAATCCTGTTTTAGGAGTCATGGGCGGCATTTCTATTATTGGCACGTCTGGGATCGTTAAGCCGATGAGTGAAGAAGCCTATAAAAAGTCATTGATTCCTCAATTTGCCGTTTTGCGTGCCGCACATCAGCATTGGTGCGTAATGACGCCCGGCCGGATTGGCCATGATGCCGCTCGTAAAATTTATGATTTACCGGTTACCGACCTCGTTGAAACCAGCAACTTTATCGGCTTTATGCTGGAAGAAGCCGTGGATAGAGATATTCGAGAGATTATTTTGATCGGTCATTTGGGAAAATTGATCAAAGTTGCGTCAGGAAGTTTTCATACGCATAACCGTATGAGTGACGGACGCATGGAAACACTTGCAGCGTATGCCGCTTTGAATGGTGCGGATGCAGCAACGGTAAAAGAAATTCTTGCCTGCTCGACGACTGACGGAGCGGCAGAAATTATTCAGGCTAACGATCTCGAGGTCATTTATCCTCAACTTGCTGAACGTGCGCAGGTGCGAGCCCAACGTTTTGTGCATGAAGAAGCCAAAGTAGGCGTGATATTTGTGACAATGCAGGGTGAAATTTTGGCGCAAAGCAGTTTCGCCAAGGAATTTATGGAGGCTCAACCGTGGTTACGAAACTCGTAGTGGTCGGCATCGGTCCGGGATCTCCGGAGTATATGATTCCGGCTGCACAAAAAGAGATCGCTACTGCCGATGTCGTAGTGGGCGGTCGCCGAGCATTGGACACCCTGGCCTCAGAATGGCAACAGAAAATTCCCATTACGGGAAAACTTGGCGATTTGCAAGCCGAATTGGAACGACTTTCAGAACATCTTCACGTCGCAGTTTTAGTCAGTGGCGATCCCGGCTACTACAGCCTTTTAGGCTGGCTGAAGCGAACGTTTCCGGACGTTGCGATTGAGGTTATACCGGGTCTTTCCAGTGTGCAGGTCGCATTTGCACGCTTGGCGGAAACGTGGCAGGATGCCGATTGGTTGAGTTTTCACGGTCGCACACCGAGTGATGCTGAATTGGTGTATGAACCGGGACGAAAAGTGGCGTTTTTAACAGATCGGAAGCAATCCGGTGCTTTTATTTGCCGAGTGTTGATGTCTGCCGGCTGGCCTAAGGAAGCGCATGTGGCGATGCTGGAGCGGATCAGCTATGAAGACGAACGAAAACAGGAAGGAACGCTTGAAGAAGGGGCGGAATGGCCTGATTTTACGGAAGCGGTGGTGGTGGTACAAGGATGAGTTCAGTATTTGGTCTTGCGGATGAGAAATTTATTCGCGGTGATGTACCGATGACGAAAGCGGAGATTCGCGCGTTGGTTATGGTCAAGGCGGGGATTCAGCCGGAAGATACTGTCGTCGATATCGGTGCGGGAACGGGTTCGATCAGCATAGAGGCGGCGCTTGCTGCAACAAGGGGGAAAGTTTATGCGATTGAACGAAATCCCGAGGGTATCGAACTGATTCGCCGTAATGCGGAACAGTTTGGTTGCACGAACCTCGAAGTGATTCACGGGAAAGCGCCGGATGCTTTGCGTGATCTTCCGCCGATTGATGTCGCTATTATTGGAGGCTCGGGCGGACAATTGTCAGCCATTTTTTCCCGGTTGGAGGAGCTACTGATTGCGGGGGGGAGAGTTGTGGCCACGGCGGTGACCGCAGAAACGACAGCGCAGTTGCTTGCCATTTGCAAAGAAAAAAAGTGGCAATACAATGCCATACAAGTACAGATTAATCGGTTGCGTAAGGCGGGGCCGTACCATCTTTACCAACCGCTCAGCCCAATTTTAATTGTGCAGGCGCAACTGACGAAGGAGGAAGTATGACGCAAGTTTATTTTATTGGGGCAGGCCCCGGTGATCCGGAACTGATTACCATGAAAGGTCAGCGGCTTATCAGCGTGGCGGATGTTGTTATCTATGCAGGCTCGTTGGTGAATCCTGAAATTCTTACCTACTGTAAAGAAGACGCAACGATTTATAACAGCGCGCAGATGAACTTGGACGAAGTTCTTGATGTCACAAAAAAAGCTTGCGCGGAGGGTAAAATTGTGGCGCGCGTGCATACAGGAGATCCTGCCATTTACGGTGCGGTTCAAGAGCAAATGGATGCATTGAAACCGCTGGGAATTGAATACGAAGTGATTCCCGGCGTAAGTTCTTTTTTGGCCAGCGCGGCGGCGTTAAAGCAGGAGTATACGTTGCCGAATGTGTCGCAAACAGTGATCATCACTCGTCTGGAAGGACGTACGCCGATGCCGGAGAAGGAGCGCCTTTCGTACTTGGCGCAGCATCAGGCAACGATGTGCATTTTCCTTTCCGTACAAATGATGGATAACGTTGTCGAGCATCTTATCGAAGGCGGGTACAGCGAAGATACACCGGTGGCGATAGTGATTCGAGCCTCCTGGCCGGATCAAAAGATTTTGCGTGGGACCCTAGCAACGATCGCCGATCAGGTCCGCAAGGCCGGCGTTATCCGCCAGGCGATGATTATTGTCGGGCGAGTGCTGCAAAGTGACTACCATTTATCAAAACTTTATGACAGATCGTTCAGTCATATGTTCCGTGACGCGAAAGAGGACGTGCCGAAGTCATGAAGTGTGCGATCATATCCGTTTCTCAAGTCGGTGCCGACCTTGCAAGAATGATAGGCGCATCGTTGCAGGCAGATGTCGATCTCTATGAAAAAAAAGAGTACGCAAGCGGTGCCGAGGCGAAATACTTTACTCGCGTTATGGCGCTCACAACGGATATTTTTACGCGTTATGACTTAATTATCTACATCATGGCATTAGGGATCACGGTCCGCGCGATTGCGCCGCACGTGCAGCACAAAACCGTAGATCCTGCGATTCTTGGTGTGGATGAATTGGGAACATTTGTTATTTCGGTTCTTTCCGGACATTTGGGCGGCGCCAATGACTATGCGCGCGAAGTGGCAGAAATAATAGGCGCTACACCGGTGATTACCACAGCTACCGATGTGCACGGAAAAGTTGCGCCGGATGCGATAGCTCGTCATTTACAAGCCCGTGTGGAGCCGATTTCCGCCTTGAAAACGATCAATGGAGCGATTGCTCGCGGGGAAACGGTAGACTACTTCGTCGATGAGAGAATGCCGCTGGTAGCAGAGATAAAAAATATTCTGACGTCATTTGGCGTTGCGGCAAAACCGCTGGCAGAGCTTGCACAAACTGCGGCAGTAGGAGCTGTCGTCATTACCGATCGGACCGATGTAAGGCCCGCGTTGTCGCATCTGTATTTGCGACCGCCGACGTTGGTGGTCGGTATGGGGTGCCGAAAAGATACTCCGCAAGAGATACTTGCCGACGCACTATGCCAAGCGTGCGCGCAAATTGGACGCAGTCCGTTAGCGCTTGCAGGGATTGTTTCGACAACCGTGAAAGAACATGAAGCCGGTTTGCTTGTATTGGCGGAACAGTATCGGCGGCCGATTGCATTTTATCCGCCGGAAGCACTACTCAAAGTGGCGGAACAATATCATTTAGAGGAATCTTCCTTTGTAAAGAATACGATTGGAGTGGGAAATGTATGCGAAACAGCAGCCATTCTGAAGACCAAAAGGTCACAGCTGCTTTTACCGAAAACAAAATTTCAACGAACGACGGTGGCAATTGCCGAGGCTACATCGCTGTCGTGGGAATCGGGCCGGGACACGCCGCAGAATTGACGCCGCGCGCCCATGATGCGATTCGCGATGCGGAAATCGTTGTTGGATACCATACGTATATGAAGCTGATTGACGATCTGATTTCGGATAAAGAACAAGTCGGCACCGGCATGAAGCAAGAAGTTGATCGTTGCCAACGCGCGGTCGAACTTGCCAGTCAGGGAAAGCGTGTTGTTGTCGTTTCTTCCGGAGATCCCGGCGTATACGGTATGGCAGGACTTGTTTTGGAATTAATAGACAAACTCCCCGCACAAGCACATCCGGATTGTGAAATTATTCCGGGACTCACCGCCGGTAATACGGCAGGTGCGATTTTAGGGGCACCGCTAATGCACGACTATGCGGTGATCAGTTTGAGTGATCTTTTGACACCGTGGGATTTAATCAAAAAACGTGCACGTTTAGCGGGCGAAGGGGATTTTGTGATTGTCTTGTACAATCCTCGCAGTCGTGGCCGTGCGAAGCATTTAGATGAAATTTGTGATATTTTATTGAATATTAAAGATCCGCAAACGCCGGCCGGTATCGTTCGCAAAGCGGGACGAGCAGGGATGTCATATACGATTACAACATTAGCTGAATTGGCCGCGCAAGATGTGGATATGCAGTCGACAGTTATCATCGGTAATAGCCGTACATGTGTTAAAAACGGTCGAATGATTACGCCGCGCGGCTACGAATTATGATTTGGGTTATTGCCGGTACGCAAGACGGACGTGAATTGGCGGCAGAATTAAAACGCTACAGCGGTGAAAAGGTCATTGCAACGGTGATCAGTCAATATGGGAAATTGCTCGCTGCGCCGGGAGTTGATCAGGTGTTGGTAGGGCGACTCACCCAAAGCCAAATGGAAGAGTTGGTAGGTACATATCAAATTGACTGCATAGTAGATGCCAGTCATCCGTATGCGGCGATTGTTTCGCAAATGGCGCAGGCAGCAGCCAAAGCTACAAACATTCGGTATTTGCGATATGAGCGCCCTGAAGTACCGCTCCCTGATTACGCTCGTTTGTATCATGCGAAAGATGAATATGAAGCGGCTGAGCTTGCTGCATCGCTTGGAAAACGCATTTATCTGACGACCGGTTCTAAAACATTGCCTGTTTTTATGCAGTCAAAAGCACTTTCCGGCAAAGAAATATGGGTTCGTGTTTTGCCTACGCCGGAAGTTGTTGCACAATGTAAAGACCTGGGCTTAACGCCCAAGTATATCGTGGCGATACAAGGGCCGTTTTCATTGGCCATGAATCGAGCGATGTTTACTGATACGCAAGCAGATGTCATTGTAATGAAAAATAGTGGGCTCGTTGGCGGTACCGATACCAAACTCACGGCTGCGATGGAGACAGGAGCGGCCATTGTGGTCATCGATCGGCCGATCAACCGGTCTGAATATCCTGTTTTGACATCGGTTAAAGACGTTATTAAGGCATGGGAGGAATTATGATGGAGTACGTAAAACAGCCGAAGGAAATTGAAGATAAAAGCATGAAAATTATTCGTCCCTATTTAGAAGGTATGGATTTGAGTGAAGAGGAGATTGCGGTCTACTCACGAACCATTCATGCTTCGGGGGATGTGGAATATTCCAAACTGGTCACTACGAGTCAGGATGCCGTTGCCGCAGGTCTCAACGCTTTGAAAAATGGTGCGGATATTTACTGTGATGTTGAAATGGTCCGCACAGGTATAAATAAAAAAGCACTTGCGCAGCTGGGGGGCGAAGTGTTTTGCCAGGTTTCCGCACCGGAGATCGCTGAAGCGGCTAAAGCGGAAGGGATTACTCGTTCGATTGCAGCAATGCGCGCGTACGGAAAGCGATTGGATGGAAATATTGTCGCGATCGGCAATGCGCCGACTGCATTGTATGAAGTATTGCGTTTATGCTCGGAAGAAAATATTCGTCCGGCACTGATCGTCGGTATTCCGGTGGGTTTTGTCGGCGCCGCGGAGTCGAAAGAAGCTTTGGTGGAGCAGGCGCCGGTTCCTTTTGTGACCGTTCGCGGGAATAAAGGTGGAAGCCCGATTGCTGCCTCCGTGATTAATGCGTTATTGTATTTATTGGTACAGCGCACGCAAATGCTGTACATTGAACCGAATAAATAATTCTTATGATGAATGTAAAAGCTGCAGACGCTACCGATAAACGTGGAGAACGTTTCATGTGGCGATGGATTGTGCTGATAACATTGGCTGTGATCTTGGTAGCGGCGCTGATCGGAAGCCTTGCTTTTGGCGCAACGCCGATTGATCTTTCCCGCATTTTGGAAATCTTGGGAGGAGATCGCAGCGGCACATCGGGACCCATTATTTGGAATATCCGTTTTCCGCGGAATTTGGTTGGGGCATTAGTCGGAGCCAATTTGGCAGTAGCCGGCGCTATTTTGCAAGCCGTTATGAAAAATCCGCTTGCCGATCCGGGTATTGTCGGGGTGTCGAGCGGTGCAGGTTTGGCCGGTGTCGTTATGCTGGTGTTGTTTCCGCATCTTACATATCTTGTCACGCCCATTGCCTTTTTTGGCGCTATGGGATCGGCTTTGTTTGTTTATGCGTTAGCCTGGAAAAACGGGATTCGTCCGTTGCGGATTATTTTAGCCGGTGTTGCCGTCAATGCTTTTTTGGGCAGCGGTATTTCAGCATTGCTGATTTTTTACGGTGACCGAGTCCAAGGCGCGTTGTTGTGGATGGTCGGCGGTTTATCCGCTCGCAGCTGGCCGCAAGTGGAACTACTTGTACCGTATACGATCCTCGGTATTCTCATTGCACTTGCGGGTGCAAAACAGCTGAATATTTTAAGTTTGGGTGATGAAACCGCGCGTTCACTTGGTATGCGCGTCGAACGCGTACGCTTTTTTATGACAGGTGTAGCCGCTTTGCTTGCCGCTGCCGCTGTCAGTATCTCCGGATTGATCGGTTTTGTCGGCTTGGTAGTACCACATATGGTACGCCTTTTAATCGGCAGCGATCATCGTTTTCTATTGCCGGGATCGGTACTCGGCGGTGCTGCTGTGATGGTACTTTCTGATACGTTGGGGCGTGTCGCCTTTGCACCGATTGAAGTACCGGTAGGAATTATTATGGCATTTCTCGGAGCGCCTTTCTTTTTATACTTGCTGAGGAGGGGCGAATGAGTATTATTAAAGTAGATAATGTGGCGGTGTCCTTTGGCGGCCACAACGTCATTCGCGATATCAGCTACACAGTGGAGCGCGGCGAGATTTTGACGATTCTCGGCGCGAATGGTTGTGGGAAGTCTACATTGTTACGTGCTATGCTTGGTATTCAGAAGCGTGACCAGGGAAATGTCGCCTATTCGGAACAAGCGCTGGAAGAATTCAGCCCGGCGGAGCTCGCACGTAAAGTCGCTTTTTTGCCGCAGTCAGCTACGCCGCCGGGCGATATGACGGTGGAAGAATGGGTTGGGTGTGGACGCTATCCATATCAGGCGTGGTGGAAGCCGCAAAGTGATTATGATCGTAAAATTGTGCAGGAAGCGCTGCAGAATACTCGTGTATGGCACTTGAAAGATCGTAATATTCAGTCACTGTCCGGCGGTGAACGCCAGCGAGCACGAATCGCGATGGCGTTGGCACAGGAGCCGGAGATTATTATGCTGGATGAGCCGACTACCTATCTTGATTTGAGCCATCAGCTGGAAGTCATGGAACTTTTGCAACGCATCAATCGTAGCAATGAAGTAACGGTAGTCATGGTATTGCATGATGTCAATCATGCCGCCAAATATTCGCACCGTCTGCTTGTATTGGGACAGGGGGGAATTTATGCGTGGGGTGCACCGCAAGCCGTTTTGACGGAAAAATTAATGCGAGATGTGTATGGAGTAGAAGCGGAAATTGCTGATCGCGATGGAAGTCCCTATTGTTATGTAGACGGCTTAACTCGTTTTTCAGTGCAATAAAAAAGAGTGCTCATAAATGAGCACTCTTTTTTATTATTATTTTTTCAACTCGGGATATGCTTTTTCCAGTAAGCTTCGCATTGCATCAGGGGTTTTGATGCCGGGATTGAGAAGATACAATTCGCTGGGCAAATAAAATACCTTACCTTTTTGTACCGCTTGCAACTGATTCCAAGCGGGGTTGCTGGTCATTTCTTCTGCCATACGGGCTGTAATTTGCTCCATTTTGCCCATGGTAACAATAAAGATAACATCAGGATTATCGGCCGTAAGTACCTCCAAGCTGTAAGGAACTGTTTTCGCATCTGCAGGAAGAGGTTTTTCGGCAAGCACATTTTGCATGCCGAGTTTGTTAGTCATGGATGCGGTAATAGAAAGAGGTGTCTCTGCGGTCACATCTTTACCGGTAGCACGAAGGATAGCAACACGCAGCGGCTTTTGCTGATGACCAAGGGCAACTACTTCCTGCATCCTTTTTTCATAATCCCTAATAACTGATTTTGCCTTATCCTTGTTTCCTGCCACACTTCCTAAAAACTCTAAAAGCGGAGCATTGTCATCGATTCCTTCGTAGTTGAGAAGCAGGTAGGGAACGTGATTGGCTTCGAGAATGGATTCCAATTTTTTGTGCTGTTGTGAAAGTCCAAGCACTAAGTCCGGTTTATTGGCAATCAAAGCTTCTGAATTGATATGGGAAACGTGCCCAATTTCAGGAACATTTTGTGCGGCCTCCGGTAACTCATTATTTGAAGTCGGACGCGCGACAACAGTGCCACCGACGGCATAGTACATGTTTAATAAAGAATCAGAAAGTGTAACAACTCGTTTGGGACGCTCTTGCAGAGTGATAGATTGATCTTTAAATTGATAAGTCTGTGTACCGCTTTGTGTGGCATCTGTCGATGTAGATTTACAGCCTACACAAAGTAATAAGCAACAGAATAAGGTCAAAACTTTAATCATTGATTTCATTATTTACCTCCAATAATAAATGCGCCCTGCGATGAGGGCGCATTTATTATATCATACTCAGCTCTTTTTGGAATGCATCGGCGTGTAAGGAACCTTTGCTTCTTTCGTGTCTAACGCTTGTACCGCTTCGCGGGCGCGTTCTACAAACAAGTCCTGGATTTTTGGATTTTCACCCAAGCCGCGAATGTAAGTGTTTACTTTAAAACCTTCTTTTTGCAAAATCATTTTGTGGCTGTCAGGTTCGTCACCCGCCATGTCGTTATTGGCATGATCACCGGCGACCATCATGATCGGCATCAAGGTTACTTTTTGAATTTTATTGGCTTTAAGATGCGGAATCACGTCATCAAGGTTAGGACGGCCTTCTACCGAATAAACGTAAGCGTTTTTCATGTCCATCATTTCTAGGCGGTCCTGAATGACGGAGTAAAACGCGTTACCCGGATGCGGGGTACCGTGTGCCATCAAAAGTACCGCTTCGTTTTTCTGCATATGTTGCGGTAATTGATATTTAAGCGCATTTAGAAAATCATTGATTTGGTCCGGCTGGTCTTCCTGACCCATGTAGTACATAACCGGTGTTGCTACAGCGATTTTTTTGAAGTGTTTCTGTTGGAGATTAGCCGCTTCTACACTGTAATCATATTCGATCCCCGGGATAATATTGAAAGGAACGATAGCAATGCGATTGTAGCCGTCTTTTTTCAAGTTATCAAAGGCCTGTTCAGGGGTGTAATATTGAATCCCTTCGATCTTCATGATGCGGTCAATAATGATGTGGCTCGTGAAAGCGACACGCACTTCTTTGTGTGGAAAAGCTTGCTTGATTTTATTTACTACGGCGTCAATCGTTTTGGCGCGAGTATCTTTAAAAGTAGTACCGAAGCTGGTAATTAAAATCGCATCTTTGTTTTGCAGATTCTGCATGGCTGTGTTTTCGCGCACTTTTACACCAATTTCGGTGGCAGTAAGCAAGGCAGGGGTCGGCTGTCTTACTTCAGTGCTTAATTCATATGCTGCATTTACGCCGAAACTGCCGAATCCTGTCAGAATCGCAGCACAAAATGTAGCCGCCATAAATCGTTTCCATTGTTTGTTCATTTGAATGGCTCCTTTGTATTGATATTTAAAAACAAAACTTTCGCGGGGAGGCACCTTCACCTCCTACAAAAACTGATGTTCCCCGGGTACCAGTTTTAAGTGCACCGCATAATCTTTAATTAACATCATGATAATCTCTCCCAAAACAGTTGTCAACATTTTTGAATAATTATATTATAAATATAAATATGGATTCTCAATACTCGACTAGGTATATATTGAAATAGTTTATCGAAAACATCTCTTTATGCAAGTAAATATGTTATAATGCGCGCATAAGGAGGGAAATATATGGCGATTGATCTCGAACGACGTTCCACTGCGGATAAAGGATATTCAGACTCGCTTTATGAAGTACATTTTGTACCCGTAACGGAACGCGCTGAGTATCAGGAAGGGCCGATTGCAAAGGCTCTCAATGAACTGCAAGCAAAAATGGGGAAGAAAGATTTTGAAACATACATCGATTCATTACTGCGCATTAATTATGATGGGGAACGATTGCTTTTAATTACTCGTCGAGAAATAAATCGGACGATGTTGGAAGGAAAGTTTCGTAAAGATATTGCCGATGCTTTTGGTACACAGCAAATTCGAGTAGTCAGCCAGGCCTGATTGCTGCCGCATTTACATATGCACTCATTTTTTAAATAAAAATCATTGCACAGCCGTTGAGCTTGTTTGAGGGGCGTTGCCGGTTCCTATAAACATGTATTTGTCGAAACTCAATTCTTCTTCCAAGATAGGTTGCTTTGGAGGAAAGTAATAAGGCTGTCGTGAAATATAAAAGCTCTCTGCAGTGGCAGAGAGCTTTTTGCGTAGGAACAGTCGGTAGTGCTGGTATGTTCGACTATTACATATCTGCGCAGCTGTTTTGGGAGCCGACACGGTATCATTGACCGGCGCAGTGTTGGAATGAGTGAATTCGTAAACCTGTTGCAGATCCGGGGATTGTCGCTACTTGGTCGGAGCGGTGGTATTATAGCGGCGTTTGTTTTTGTAAACGATATTTATGCAGTGACTGACGGGTGGTTTACGATGATTGCTGTGTAATTGGACAGCCTGACGGAGTCTGCGGTATGAATATTTGGAGTAATCGCATTAGCTTTCCGGGAGTGGCCGGAGCCGGTTCGGTAAATGCAGAAATGCACGGTATTTTATTATAATGTATTGCCGTCAAAGAACGATGATTTGCTAAAATGTATTTTGTCGAGAACAAAAAGAGCGTATTATGATAACGAGGCTCAAATAATTGCGGAGGAGTGAAGTGCAGTTTTGAAAGAGTTCGTTGGTTCTTTTGTTTTGCCGCCGCCAGACGCAATTCTGCGCGTATGCGATGCGCATGAGGACCTCCGTGCAAAAGAAAAAGGGGAAGTGGTGTTATTTGACTCCGGAATTTGTAATTCTGGCGTTAACCGGAGCCTGCAATTTTAAATGCCGTTACTGTTATGCAGCGAATCAAGCACTTGTCAAACTGCCTCATGCCGCCATTCGTTGGGCATTGGATATGGCCGCGGCTAACGGAAAAGCGGTGACTGTACAATTAACCGGAGGAGAGCCTTTGTTGGCTTTTGACCGATTGTGCTACGCTGTCGAGTATGCCGCCGAAAAAAATTACCATATCAAGTGGCAGATCCAGACAAATGCCAGCCTGATTACGCCGGACGTCGCGGAATATTTTGCGAAGCACAAAATCGGCATCGGTGTGAGCTTGGATGGGGACGTAGCACGTAATAATGCGGCTCGAATTTATCCTGACGGTACAGGTACAGCACACCATATCATGCGCGGGCTATCCATTTTACGTGATGCCGGTCTGGGCGTAGGCATTACCTGTGTAGTGGGTCGGCATAATATCCGGCATTTAGATTCGTTAATCCCCATGGCCTATTATGCAGGGAATGTATTTCGCATCGGCTTTGATATTTTACGGCCGCAGGGGCGGGCGAGCGTATCCGATACCGTTACCGGCGACGAAATGCAGGCTGCTTTGGTTAAAGTGCTTCAGAAAGCGGATTGGTTTTATCGAAAAACAGGTAAAAAAATTACCTTTTCCCACAGTGAACGAATTCGCCTATTGATAGATGGAAAATTGGCTCCGTTTGGTCATTGTTATGCCCTTACCAATCGTGCATTATATGTGGATCCGAGCGGTGACTGCTATGCCTGTGCCTCCTTGTCCGGCCAGCCGGAGTTTCGCTTGGGCTCTTATAAAGAAGAAATTCAGACCGAATGTCTGCAAACCGTTCATGAACGTCTCGAAGAGCTGCTTGAGCAATGTCGTGAATGCGATTACTTGAAAGTTTGCGGTGGCGGGTGTTATGCTCGCTGGGTCAAAAGCAAACAAGCGCAGGAAGCGGAATGTGTATTAAAGAAAGTATTTATTCATCGAGAGCAGAAAGATATTATTCACAAAGGAGTTGTCGTATGAAACGTCAAAACTACCCATTTACTGCTATTGTAGGTCAGGAACGCATGAAAAAAGCGTTGCTTTTAAATGCCATTAATCCTGCGATCGGCGGAGTTCTTATTAAAGGAGAAAAAGGCACGGCAAAATCTACTGCAGTTCGTGCATTGGCCGATGTTTTGCCGCCGATTGATGCGGTAAAAGATTGCCAGTTCCGTTGTGATCCGGAAGAACCTGGGCTTTTCTGCAGTGACTGTATGGAACGACAGGCTGCGGGCGAAACTCTTGCCACCTATGAAACACGCATGAAAGTAGTTGAATTGCCGGTCAACGCGACGGAAGATCGTGTCGTTGGCACATTGGATTTAGAACATGCTATTTCGCAAGGCAAAAAGAAATTTGAGCCGGGCATTTTGGCAGATGCGAATCGAAATATTTTATATGTGGATGAAATCAATCTGCTGGATGATCATGTTGTTGACGTATTGTTGGATGCCGCCGCAATGGGGGTTAATACCGTAGAACGCGAAGGCGTTTCCATGTCGCACCCTGCTAAATTTGTCTTAATCGGTACGATGAACCCCGAAGAAGGTGATATACGTCCGCAACTATTGGATCGCTTCGGGCTTTCCGTTGAAGTTGTTGGCGAACACGATGCGCAGCAACGTGTAGAGGTTATTAAACGTCGCCTGGCGTATGAAGCGGATCCGGAAAAATTTGCGGAAGAATACGCGGAAGAACAAAAACAATTGGAGAAAAAAATTCACCGTGCCCGTGTGCTCCTGCCTACTGTTCAAATTCCTGATGAGGCGTTGGCAAAAACGGCGGAACTTTCCGTGGCGTTAGACGTGGATGGTCATCGCGCCGATATTACAATGCTTAAAACCGCCATGACGATCGCCGCTTTTGACGGTCGCAGCGAAGTGACATTGGCGGATTTGAAGGCAGCGGCGGAACTTGTTTTGCCGCACCGTATGCGCCGTAAACCGTTTGAAGAAACCGGCATCGATTTTACCGTGATTGATCAGGTTTTAAACGGCCAAGCGTCATGAGCTATCCGTATATCTATCCGTTTGTTGCCGTGGTCGGTCAGGATGATGTAAAAGAAGCTATTCTCCTGGCTTTAGTCAATCCGAAGATCGGAGGTCTGCTGATTTCCGGAACCAAGGCGACAGCAAAAAGCACACTGCTGCGTTCCGCAATGGCACTAACTGAGCAGACTTTGGTGGAATTACCGCTTTCCGCAACGGAAGACCGCGTCTTCGGTCATATTGACTTGGAAAAAACGCTAGCCGATGGTAAACGTATATTTTTACCCGGTTTGCTTGCCAAAGCGGATCAACAAATTTTATACATCGATGAAATCAATCTTTTGCGGCGAGACCTTTTAGCGGCGATTTTGCAGGTTCATGAGACGCATGAAAACAAAATCGAACGCGAAGGACTTTCCTATTCGCATCCTACCGACTTCATGCTGGTCGGTACGATGAACCCCCAAGAAGGAACGTTGAGCGATGCGCTTTTGGATCGGTTCGGGATGTTTGTCAATGCGCAGGCGGAAACCGATCCTGCCAAACGACAGGAGATTGTTCGTCGCGTTTTAGCGTACGAAAAAGATCGCGTCGCCTTTGTAAAACGCTATGCAGAAGAAACCGAAAAGTTGCGCAAAAAAGTACTAACGGCACAAGCCATCATTCCAGAGATGGAGGTGCCGGCGCCAATGCTGCAGTTGGCGGCTGTGTATAGTGAAAATGCGTGGCTTGCCGGTCATCGCGGGGACATTATTTTACTCGAAGCGACGAAAGCGGTAGCGGCTCTTGCCGGCCGCAATTTCTTGATTCCCGATGACATGGAACGAGCGGCGTATTTTGTGTTACCGCATCGTATGCATCAACCCGAACATGCACCGCAGGAACAGCCGGAGCAACAACCGCCGCCACCGCCGGATCAACCTGAGGATTCTGCGGATCTACCGCCGCAGAATGATGCACAAGAATTACCGCCGCCTCCATCCAATCTACCGGAAGATAACGACTTTGATACAAATGATGACGACTCCCAGGAAGCCGATATGCCGCCGAATCCACAAATGCCGCTGCCGCCGGAAACTTGGGAAGATATCAATAAAGCGTTTTCGGCGTTACAGCTGCAAGTCACGATGAATGTGGATCGTTTTAAGCGTAAAGGTTCGGGAAAACGGCAACGAACGAAGACAGATTTAAAACAGGGGCGCTACATTCGTGCCGTGCCGATGGCTCACGAAGTTACCGACCTTGCACTGGATGCGACCATTCGTGCTGCTGCGCCGTACCAAAAGCAACGGGAAAAGCATGGCTTGGCCATTGCTCTCGAAAAGGATGACTTACGTCAGAAAGTGCGCGAAAAACGCACCGGAACCGTGTTTTTGTTTTGTGTGGATGCGTCGGGGTCGATGGGGGCAAGGCATCGCATGGGAGCGGTAAAAGGAGCCATTTACGGCCTTTTACAAGAAGCCTATCAAAAGCGTGATCGCATAGGTCTGATAACATTTCGGCGCAATACGGCGGAACTTCTATTGCCCGTGACGCGCAGCATTGATTTGGCACAAAAAGCTCTGAAGGAATTACCTACGGGCGGTAAAACACCGTTGGCGGCGGCCCTTGAAATGTCGCTTGCCGTGCTTGCACAATTGAAATTTCAAGATCCGGAAGTACGACCGGTATTTCTTTTAGTGACTGACGGCCGTGCAACTTCTTCGCTCTCGGGCGGTAACCCGGTGGACGAGGCGATCGAACTGGGAGAAAAGTTGCGTCGTACCGGAGCAGCCATGGTGGTAATCGATACCGAAACCGATTTCATCAGCATGGGGATCGCTAAGAAATTGGCCTCTTCCATGGGGGCGACCTATTATCACGTCAAAGATTTGTCAGATGAAAAGGTATTACGCATTGTCCAAGATCACTACCAACATTAAGAATGCGAAAAAGCAACACATTTATTAAGAGGTTGCTTTTTCGCGTTTTTATTTACAGATGACTCAAGGGACTGTAAAAAGTTTGTGGTGATAGGGAATACAATCTACTGATTCTGAACTTGTTGAACTTTTAGATTGTATTGAGCTGAATAACCGGGAGTTGTGTTGGCGACGGACATCTTATTCATACGAACCGGAGTTTTAAAGATGAAGGGGCCATTCAATACTTGCACGAAATCCGCAACAGTTCAGGTTCATTGCAAGAAAATGATGGGAATGCATTTACATCAATCGTTAACTATGGTATTTTGATATTGTGATTTATTATAAACCTCGTGAGTTTATATTTTGAAAATTCTCATCATAAAATGAGAAAAGGAAGGAGAAAAGTATGAGTGAAGCACTTCATTTATTTAATGCAGGCGGCTTGGTAATGTATCCGTTGCTACTGTGTTCGATTTTAGTCATTGCAATCGGGATTGAGCGATTTCGTTATTACCAAAAAGCAGAATCGGACATCTCGAAATTAGTCGAAGAAATTCCGGTCCTGCTGCATCAAAACGATCTTAGCGGTTTGAAGCAGATCTTGGATGAGGATGGCGGATTCCCGGCGATGGCGATTCGTGACGCAGTAGGGCATCTTCATACCGGCGCCAGCCAAACTGCCGTTGTCGAAGGCAGCGCCGCCCATGGCGCATCTTTATTGCGCAACTATTTAAATTATTTGGATGTCATCGTTACAATGTCTCCGCTATTGGGATTATTGGGCACAGTGACCGGGATGATTAATTCGTTCAGCATTTTATCCGTTTCTGAAGGGCAGCCTTTTGCTATCACTGCCGGTGTCGGGGAAGCACTGGTAGCAACGGCAACCGGGTTGTTGGTGGCCATCTTGGCTCTGGTTGTGCATACGTATTTGGCACACCGTTTGGATAATCTTGTTTCCGATATGGAGCGTTTAGCATCTGTTTACCTGGCCCATGTGGACGGTGAGGCAAATGAAGCTTAGAGAAATGCGGGTAAGCAAGCAACCGAAGCTGATGATTATCCCGATGATTGATATCATCTTTTTCTTGCTTGTGTTTTTTATGATGAGTATGCTTACCATGGTAGTTCAAAAATCAGTGGATTTGTCCTTGCCCAAGACACAATCCGCTAAAGTGAGTATGGAAACTACCGTGCCGATCAGTATAAAAAAAGACGGTACGATTTACTTTGAACAGGAACCAATACATGCAGAGGACTTGCGGCGACGCATTGAAGTAGAAAAAGCCAGAAATCCACAACTGGCGATTTTGGTGCGCGCGGATGCGGAATCGCAATACAATAATTTTATGTATGTTTTGGATCAGGTAAAGCTGTCAGGCATTTCGCGCATCGGTATCGCTACCGATGGGGCGAAATCGGCGCCGGCTGCGCCGCAACCTTGAGGTTGTTATGTATTATGGTGAAAATGAGGGCTGGGGCAAGCCTATAACAGGATCTCTTCTGGCGCATGCTATTGTTTTTGCTTTATTCGGAGTTGCGATTCACTTTGCACCAACACCGGAACACGTATCTCTCGATCCCGTGGTAGTCGAGATTTATGACCCGGGTGGCGGTGGTGGCGGCGGCTCCGATATTGCCGCACAGAACACGTCGACATTTCCGGATGATTTAGATGAATACGATGATTGGGAAAGCACAGAAGAAAGTATTGATGAAAACGTAGAAGCGCCAATTCATGATGCTTACGCATCGACGCCGGAACAATCCCCGGCAAAGCCGATGCGAAAACATCGTGTTCGACGTTCACGATCCGGCTCCGGCACAGGTCAGGGAACCGGACATGGATCGGGCATAGGTAGCGGTATCGGTTCCGGGAGAGGATCCGGCATCGGTTCAGGGACCGGATCAGGCACAGGATCCGGTGTGGGCTCGAATACTGCTCCGCCTACAAGCCCATCCATACTTTCCGCTCCCGACCCGAAGTATCCGGAATCCGCCCGTGGAGCCAATATTGAAGGCACCGTAGGTGTAGAATTGGTAATTGGAGCGCAAGGATCCGTAACGAGCGCATGGGTAGCCGAATCATCAGGAAATGCAGCGCTGGATCAGGCAGCAGTGGATGCCGTATATCGATGGCGCTTTGCGCCCGGGACGGTTAACGGATCCCCGGTCGAAACACGATCTCGTGTGCGTGTAAGCTTTGGCTTGAAACAACATTCACGCTAAGAAACTGTAATTCGCATCGCTTGTACGACAATGGTATTATATGGATTGGTAATATACACATTATACGGCGTCAAAACCATCCTGCCTGTCTAATGCCGGAAGTCAGTACGACATTAATTATGATGTACTTTAAGCCAGCAGAGCTGCCGATTCGGAAAGCATTAATGAAGCAACACAATGGAAATAAGGGACAGAGCAGAATATTTGGGAGGGACATGATGAATGATAAAGCGATTGTGCTGACGAGTTTTGGTACGACGCTAACAGACGAACGTAGACGCACGCTGAAACATATGCAGAACTTGACTCAAAAAGCATATCCGGATTGGGACGTATACATCGCCTTTACAAGTCGGATTGTCATCGACCGAATCTCGAAACAAGAGGGAGAAAAATTTTACAGTGAACGTGCCATGTTTTACCACTTGGCATCGGAAGGATATCGCGAGGTAGCATATCAGCCTTTGCATATTATTCCGGGGGCAGAATACTCGAAAGTAATGCAACTTGTGTACAAATGGAAAGCAGACCTTGTTTTTAGACGTTTGGTGATCGGTCGACCCTTATTGTATTTTATCGGTCAGGGGGACGAACGGCCGGATGACTATCAATTGCTTTTGGATAGTTTAAAGGAGGCGATTCCCTCCGCACCACAGGAAGGCCTTTTGCTATTGGCGCATGGGACGAATCATCCTGCGCAGGCGGTGTATTCAGCGTTGCAACTCAAGGCGAATCATTTGGGCTACGATAATGTCTGGATAGGGACGCTGGAGGGATTTCCCGAATGGCGCGAAGCGGCAAAGCAAATGCGTTTTGCGGGAATTCGTAAAATTCATGTTAAACCTCTCTTTTTCCATGCGGGTGAACACGTAAGTGTGGACATATTCAGCAAAGAAGAAGAAAGTGTTGTTCAAAAGTTGTCAGAATACGGTTTTATTGTCGAAGAGGATTGGCAGTCTTTGGGACAAATCGAAGATATCCTTAAGCTATATATGCAGCACTTGGATGATGCAATCAGTGAACGGTATCGAGGTCGCTCACACGGGCGACCGGCGATTCCTTCTATTATTTAAAATTTGTGGGGGTTAGTATGCAAACAGGAACATTATATGGGATTGGTGTGGGACCCGGGGATTCAGAGTTTCTAACAGTCAAAGCGGTACGGACACTGGAGCATGTCGACGTGATTATCGTTCCGAAAACGGAGAAAAAAACCGATTCGGTTGCCTACCAAATTGCTAAGCCTTTTATCAAAGAATTAACGGAAGTTATCCCTATCGTTTTTCCGATGGTTCCTGACATGACAGTTCAGGAAAGAGCCTGGGAGGAAAATCGTAAAATTATTTCCGGATTGTTGGCTGAAGGTAAAGATATAGCATTTTTAACTCTCGGTGATCCGATGTTGTATAGCACCTATATGTACATTTTTAGAGCATTGAAGAAAACGGAATACCCCATCGAAACCATTCCGGGCATCCCGGCTTTTTTGGCGATTGCTTCTCATATCGGACGGACGGTCGGCGATCAGGAAGACGTTATTACCATTTTACCCGGTACTGCGGATGCAGAAAAATTGGAACGTGTCATTGCGGTCAGCGACAGTTTAGTTATTATGAAAGTTTATAAAACTTGGCCGATAATTAAAAAACTGATGGAAAAATACAATTTGATCGATGATGCGATTATGATTTCGCGTGCGGGTCTGCCAGATGAGGTCGTATATCGTGATTTGCGTGCCTTGCCGGAAGATGCGAAGCTGAATTATTTATCGACGATTTTAGCGAAGCGGAGTCACTAATGGCAACCTTTCGCCGACCACGATTGGTGATAGCCGGGACGAATAGCGGCGTAGGGAAAACGACGATCGTAACGGGACTACTCGCGGCATTGACGCAGTCCGGACATGCTGTTCAGCCATTTAAAGTAGGGCCGGATTACATTGACCCCGGCTTTCATGCGCTGGCGTCCGGGCGGGATTCATATAACCTTGATACTTGGTTGGTACCGGAGGAAAAACTGTCGGAAAATTTTACGCGGTTAAGTGAGGGCGCAGAACTTTCGATCATTGAAGGAGTCATGGGCCTATACGATGGAGGCTCTGCCGGTATCAGTAGTACGGCTGCTATCGCGAAACGCTTGCAGGCGCCGGTCATATTGGTTATTAATGTGCAGTCGATGGGACAAAGTGCCGGTGCTATTGCGCTTGGGTATAAAAATTATGACCCGGACGTTCGGTTGGCAGGCGTAATCGTTAATCGTGTCGGCTCACCGAAACATGCCGAAATGGTTCGGGAAAGCATTGAACAGCTGGGGATTCCGGTCTTAGGTATTATTCATCGTAATGATTTGCTCCAAACGCCGGAACGGCACTTGGGGTTGACACCGGTGACGGAAACCGACCCGACTTCTGTGATTCAGCAGATGGCGAAGGTCATGCAGGAATCCATTGATCTGGATCGTTTGCGCGCCGCGGCTGAACAAGCACCGGATCTTAGTATCGAATCGCGACAGGAGCTTGACGAACCGATAAAGGTAAGAATTGCCGTAGCGCATGACGCGGCATTTTCTTTTTATTATCCGACCAGCTTGCAATATTTGGAGCGGTTGGGGGCCGAATTAGTTTATTTCAGCCCGTTAACTGACAAAGAATTGCCGCCAAATATCGACGGAATCATTTTGGGCGGCGGTTTCCCGGAAATGTTTTTGGATGCATTGAGCCAAAACCGGGAGATGCTTATAAAAATGAAGCAAGCGGCTGAGGCTGGTATGCCGATCTACGCGGAATGCGGGGGGGTGATGTACCTTTGCGAAAGCGTGACGGATTTTGCCGGTACCCGATACCCGTTGACGGGTATCGTACCTGCAACGACGCAAATGGAAAAGAAGCTGCAACGCGTCGGCTATGTGACGGCGACCGCACAACAGGACAGCATTATCGCGATAAAAGGAGCGACTCTACGCGGGCATGAGTTTCACTTCTCAACGTTACTTCCGAAGAACGACGAAATGTATCCATGGGCATACGAATTGATCGGTAGTCGCAATGTCACACCGCATAAGGAAGGGTATGTTTCACACAATGTATTGGCATCGTACTTGCATTTGGCGTGGGATGGCTCTCCGGAAGCGGCGCGACGCTTCTTGACTATTTGTCATGACTATCGGCAAGGGAGATAAAATGGATAAAGGCTTAGTATTGGTAAATACCGGCAACGGTAAAGGCAAAACTACCGCCGCATTGGGACTTGCTTTGCGAGCAGTGGGAAACGGCCAAAAGGTGCTGATATTGCAATTTATCAAAGGCGCTTGGAAGTACGGCGAACTCAGTGCATTGGAACGATTGTCACCGGATGTGGAAGTTCATCCTTTAGGAAACGGTTTCGTACGTCATAATAAAAAAGACGGCGGTCAGAAAGAGTTTCAACAGCATCAGGAAAAAGCACGTGCTGCGTGGGAGACGGTCAAAAATGAAGTGATGTCGGATCAATGGGACCTGGTTATTTTGGATGAAGTTAATTACGCGGTGGATTTCGGTCTGTTGCAGGTGGAAGATGTTGTCGATTTAATAAAAAAACGTCCGGAACGATTGAACATTGTTTTGACGGGGCGCAATGCGCGTCCGGAAGTCATTGCTGTCGCCGATACGGTAACTGAAATGAAACCGATCAAGCATGCATTTGAGAAAGGTGTTCGCGCACGTCGGGGTATTGAATTTTAAAAAATTAATAACTGTGCAAATCCATATAAAAAAGAGCGGTTTAAACCGCTCTTTTTTATATGGTAAGTTCTTTACACAAACAGGTGTTAATGTTACCATGTTAAATAAGCATTTTTTAAATATTTGAGGAGGCAAAGTATGACGTTACAGGTCAAAAAGTTTGGCGGTTCTTCCGTAGCAACGCCAGAAAAAATCCGTCACATTGCAGAGCGCATTTTGGCGGCGAAACAACCGACAGACAGAATCGTCGTTGTCGTCTCGGCAATGGGGGATTCGACAGACGATTTAATGGCCTTGGCGAAGCAATGTACGCATAAAGCATATGGCCGCGAGCTGGATATGCTGCTTACCACCGGTGAACAGGTTTCCATCGCTTTACTTGCGATGACATTTATAGAGCTGGGTCAGCCTGCGATTTCTTTTACGGGACAACAGGCCGGAATTCAAACCAGTCGGTCTTACGGCAAAGGACGCATCTTGGACATTAATCCGGAACGTGTTTTCACGGCTCTTAACGAAGGTAATATTGTGATTGTTGCCGGCTTCCAAGGTCTTGCGGATAACGGTGATATGGTGACATTGGGGCGTGGTGGCAGTGATACTACGGCAGTTGCTTTAGCCGGTGCACTGCAGGCGGATGTCTGTGAAATTTTTACGGATGTGGATGGCGTTTATACGGCAGATCCGCGTGTGGTTCCACAAGCATTCAAGATGCGGGAAATCACGTATGGTGAGATGCTTGAGATGGCACGACTTGGCGCCGGTGTTATGCAGCCTCGGGCAGTAGAAATGGGAAGCCGTTATCGTGTACCGATTCATGTACGTTCAACATTTACGGAAACAGATGGAACGATGATTCAGGAGGAGTACAAGATGGAAGGAAAGCAAGCCGCTATTCGTGGCGTCGCGCATGACACCAATGTAGCTAAAGTGACCGTTATGGGCGTGGATAATCGGCCGGGGGTGGCGCATATGATTTTCAGCTACCTGGCCAAAGCCAATATTGATGTGGACATGATTGTACAGAGTATTCGCGAATCGGATGATTCCAAAACGGATATTGTTTTTACGATTGCAGAAAGTGATTTTCCGCAGGCACAGGAAGTTCTTGAAGTGTTTAAGCGCGATCATGGTATTAAGGACATTTTATATGCCACGGATGTCGCGAAAGTGTCGGTGGTCGGCGCGGGTATGCTTGGTACGCCCGGGGTTGCGGCGGATATGTTCGGCGCGTTTGCCGACGGGAATATCAATATTCAAATTATCAGCACTTCGGAAATCAGCATTTCCTGCCTGATAGACGAGCGTGATGCCGAAAAGGCGGTTGCCTTGATTCATGCCCGTTTCCTGGAAGGCGCTGCTGCAGCGCAATGACGAAGAAATCGATTCCGCTCAGTGAAGCGGCGTTGCGTGAACTTGTACAAGAGTACGGTACGCCTTTTCATCTTTATGATGAAAAAGGTATACGGGAAAATGTGCGCCAATTGCAAGCGGCTTTTTCCTGGCATCCTCATTTTCGGGAATATTACGCGGTTAAGGCAAATCCTAATCCGTACTTGATGGAAATATTGCACGAAGAAGGTTGCGGTGCCGATTGCAGTTCACTTCCTGAACTGGTGCTTGCACATGCGGTGGGTTTTCGGGAGGATGAAATTGTTTTTTCTTCCAATAATACCGCGCCGGCAGAATACGAACGAGCGTATCAGGATAATACCATCATTAATGTCGATGATATTTCTCACTTGCCGGATTTGAAAGAACGAGAATGGTTACCGGAAAAAATTTGTTTTCGATATAATCCCGGCGCAATCGGTTACGGAAATGATATTATTGGGCATCCGGAAGAAGCCAAGTACGGTATGACCAAGGAGCAGATTTTTGCTGCCGTGCGATGGGCAAAAAAACAAAATATTCAATGGATCGGTCTGCATACGATGATTGTGTCCAATACTCTCGACATTGAGGAGTTGGCGCAGACCGCGAAAATGATGTTTACTCTTGCGGCGGAAATTTGTCATTCGGAAGGAATCCGAATTGACTTTATCGACTTAGGCGGTGGTATCGGTATCGCCTATCGGCCGGATGAGACGCCTCTCGACTATCAGGATTATGGTAATCGTGTCCGGAAACTGTATGGAGAAATATTAGCACCTTGCGGCTTGCAAGATGTTGCATTAGCTTTGGAATGCGGTCGTGCTATTACCGGACCGTACGGTTGGCTTGTCACCAGTGCCATCCACTATAAAAATACATATCGAAATTATATCGGAGTAGATACCTCGATGGCAGATCTGATGCGTCCGGGAATGTACGGTGCATATCATCATCTCACCGTTCTCGGTAAGGATGACGTGTCGTGCGATCATACCTATGATGTGGTTGGATCGTTATGCGAGAATAACGATAAGTTCGCGGTTCAGCGGTCACTTCCGGAAATCGTGATGGGAGATATCCTTATCCTTCATGATACCGGCGCACACGGGTATGCAATGGGATTCAATTACAACGGCAAGTTACGCGCTCGTGAATTGTTGCTGAAATCAAATGGGCAAGTGCAACAAATTCGCCGACCGGAAACATTACGCGACTATTTCGCTACACTGGACTACCCCGATTTACCACGCTAAAAACACCAATCGCGATTGGTGTTTTTTCATGAAGAGCCGATTTATTGACTTTGCTACATAAATACGTTACTCTTAAAACATAGAATATTGAAAAATTTATATATAGTAAGGCACGACTCCAAGGAGGATTTATGTCTGAATTATTACGCATTGAAGACCTGCATGTAGCAGTCGAAGATAAAGAACTTTTGCATGGCGTCAATCTCACCATTGAGCACGGTGAAGTGCATGTTGTGATGGGAACCAACGGGGCCGGTAAATCGACTTTAATGCACGCCATTATGGGGAACCCCGCCTATACAGTTACCCAAGGAAAAATTTATTTTGAGGGAAAAGATATTACCGACTATAGCGTGGATGAACGCGCTAAAGCGGGAATTTTTCTTTCTTTCCAGTCGCCGCTTGCGGTACCCGGAATTACGGTAGAAAATTTTTTGCGTACGGCAAAAGTAACGGTCTCCGGTGAACAGCAACGATTATTTCCGTTCAAGCGCAAGCTCCACAAGGAAATGCGTTCCCTGGATATGGATATCGCCTATGCCGATCGTTACGTAAATGACGGATTTTCAGGCGGAGAACGCAAGAAAAGTGAAATCTTACAGATGAAGATGCTGGAACCGAAATTGGCTATTTTAGATGAAACGGACTCGGGACTCGATGTGGATGCTGTCCGTATTGTCTCCCAGGCAATTGCCGACTACCATAGTCCTGAACACGCATTTATTATCATCACACATCACAATCAATTGTTAAAATACATCAGCCCCGATAAAGTACATGTAATGATGAACGGAAATTTCGTAACCGAAGGCGATGCGTCTCTCATCGATACGATTGAAGCGCAGGGGTTTGATCATTTGCGAAACAGGTGACATGATGGCTGAAGAAAAACGCAAAAAAACATATGTTGCCGACATGGAACGTGGCGTTTACGACGTACGCGACAGTTTTTCGTATGACTATAAGACGGATTCGGGATTAACGCCGGACATAGTACGTGAAATTTCTGCCAAAAAAGATGAGCCGCAGTGGATGCTTGATTTTCGTCTGCGTTCACTTGCGATTTATCAGCAGATGGATGTACCTCCGTGGGCGCCGGATATTTCCGGCTTGAATATGGAAGAAATCGTGACCTATGTGCGTCCCCGTACCGATATGAAAGCAAGCTGGGATGACGTGCCGCAGGATATTAAGGAAACATTTGATCGTTTGGGTATTCCGCGTGCGGAGCAAACTTCGCTTGCCGGTGTTGGGGCGCAATATGACTCTGAGGTGGTGTACCACAATATCCAGGAAGATCTGGTGAAACAGGGCGTCATTTATACGGATTTTGAGACGGCACTCAAAGAACATGAAGATATCGTGCGCCGTCACTTTATGACGCTGGTGCCGCCGAACGATCACAAATTTGCCGCTTTGCATGGCGCAGTATGGTCAGGCGGATCATATGTTTTTGTGCCGGCAGGTGTTGATGTCAAGATTCCCTTACAGAGTTACTTCCGTTTGAATGCGCCGGGAGCCGGGCAGTTTGAACATACGCTGATTATTTTGGAACCGGGGGCGAAGTGCCATTTTATTGAGGGCTGTTCAGCGCCTCGCTACAATGTGGCGAATTTGCATGCCGGGTGTGTCGAATTATTTGTCGCTGACGGTGCGGAATTACGCTATTCGACGATTGAAAATTGGTCGAAGAATATGTACAACCTCAATACAAAACGTGCGTTGATCGGTAAGGACGCACGTATGGAATGGGTTAGCGGCTCGTTTGGTTCGCATGTTTCCATGCTGTATCCGATGACGATTTTAAAAGGAGACAACTCCGTCTGCGAATTTACCGGCATTACATTTGCGGGGGAAGGACAGACATTAGACACAGGTTCGAAAGTCGTTCATTTAGGTAAAAATACAACTTCAAACATCAATAGCAAATCGATATCTAAGAGTGGCGGTGCAGCGATTTATCGCGGCCTTTTGCGGATCGGACCGAATGCTAAAGGGGCTAAATCTTCTGTCAGCTGTGAGTCGCTGATGCTGGATGACCAGTCACGTTCCGATACGGTACCGGATATCTCTATTGAAAACGACGATGTTGATTTAGGACACGAGGCTAAGATTGGACGCATCAGCGATGAAGCTATTTATTATCTGATGAGTCGGGGCCTTTCGGAGGACGAGGCGAAAGCCATGCTGGTACGCGGCTTTGCCGAGCCGATTTCTAAAGAATTGCCGTTGGAATATGCGGTGGAAATGAATAATTTGATACGTTTGGAATTCGAAGGTTCCATCGGGTAGGAGGAAAAATGAAAAAACAATTTAACTTGCTGCCGATGACAACCTATCGCTGGACGAAAGCCAATTACACGGAACTGGATGTGGCGGATCATGTAGACGCCTCACAACTTACGGCAGTGTGGTCGCAGCCGGAACAAGTCGAATGCGTTACAGGGATGACGACGGCATCTCTTGCGTTTTTACGGCCCCAATTTCGCGGTGCGGACCCCGCAACGTTTGCGGAAACGATGAGTGACGCAGCGCAGCAATTCAAAATTGTCGTACCGGAAGGCACCAAGCAACAACTGCGTTTGAACCTCACATTTACGGAAACACAAAATCACTGGTTGGGTGCAGTTATCATTGATGTGCGGGCGAATGCCGAATTAGCGTTGGAGATTGTCATTGACAATGAAAGCAAAAATGAAGGGCGATTGAACTATGCCATTTTAAGTTCCGTCGGTGACAATGCCGTATTAAAAATTACTAAAGTTCATACAGGCGTGCCTCTGACGACTGCGATTGAGCATCGTTACACTCGGCTCAACACCGCATCTCAAGCGGCATTTATCGGTGCCGAATTCGGTGCGGAGCGTATTATCTATCACAGCGATGCGGATTTGTTAGGTGAAGCATCTACGCTTTCCGAAGAAGGCGTTTATGTAGCCAACGAAAAGCAGCATCTTGACTTGTATTATGATCGTAACCATTTCGGGAAGAAAACCGAATCTCATTTAGCGACTTATGGAGCCTTACGAGATGCGGCAAAAAAAGTTTTTCGCGGCTGTATTGACTTCAAGCACGGATCATCGGGAGCGATTGGCAACGAGGAAGATTATGTCGTGCTTTTGAGTCCGCAGGCGAAAAATGTCTCTTTGCCCTTGCTTTTATGTACGGAAGATGATGTGCAGGGAAATCATGCCTCCAGTGCCGGCCAAATGGATAAAGAACGGTTATACTACTTAATGAGCCGAGGCTTTTCACAGGAAGAAGCGAAGCGTTTAGTGGTAGAAGCGATGTTGCGCCCTGTCATTGATAAAATTATTGCCGATGATTTGCGTGAAACGGTACTTACCGCAGTAGAGACAAAGATGGAAGCGATATGATGAATCTGGAAAACATACGTAAGGATTTTCCTATTTTACAAACAAAAGTGGGAGAGGAGCCGCTGATTTATTTTGATAATGCGGCGACAACCCACCGCCCCCGGCAAGTTATGGAGGCAGTCGAGGAGTACGTATTCTCGCGGCATGGTAATCCACATCGCGGTGCGCATCGTTTAGCGCAAACCGCATCTCTCGCATATGACGGTGCACGGGAAGTGGTGGCTCGTTTCATCCATGCCGCAAGTTCGGATGAGATTGTTTTTACGCGTAATGCGACGGAAAGTCTGAATCTCATCGCCCGCAGTTATGGTGAGACACATCTCAAGACTGGCGATAAAATCATCGTCACAATCGCCGAACACCATGCCAACTTGGTCACATGGCAGCGTGTTGCACGCGTGACCGGAGCGACACTGGAATATATTTATTTAACGGAAGACGGACATTTTGATCCGTCCGATTTTACAAAAATTGACGAAACGACAAAAATTGTTGCGTTCGGTCATGCCAGCAATGTGTTGGGCATGCACGTGCCTGTGCAAGAGATGATTCAGCGCGCCCATGCCGTCGGAGCAGTCGTGGTTTTAGACGGAGCACAGGCGGCGCCCCATTTTGCAGTCGATGTGCAGGCTTTGGATTGTGATTTCTATGTATTTTCCGGTCACAAGATGCTCGCTTCGCAGGGGATCGGTGTGTTGTACGGAAAACGAGCGCTGCTTGATGATATGGAACCATTTAATTTGGGCGGCGACATGATTGAATACGTGCAAGAACAGACCACTACATTCAATACTTTACCCTTTAAATTTGAAGCCGGTACACAAAATGTGGAAGGTGCAGTATCCCTGGCCGCTGCCATAAAGTATTTGGAAGCGATCGGTTGGGATGCGATTGTTGCGCATGAGAAAAAGCTGACGGAAATGGCGCTTACAGGCCTTTCCGAGATGCCGTTTGTAAAGATTATCGGCACGACAAATCCTGCGGAAAAGTACGGCGTAATTACATTTTTAGTTGACGGTGTACATCCGCATGATGTGGCGACGATTTTGGATCATTACGGGATCGCGGTTCGTTCAGGGCATCATTGTGCGCAGCCGCTAGGCGCTTATTTGCATGCACCGGCGACAAATCGAGCAAGTTTCTATATCTATAATACGGAAGCGGAAGTGGCACGGTTTTTAGAAGTATTGCCATTGGTGCGTAAACAAATGGGATTTAAATAGGAAGAAGGAACTATGAATCTCCAGCAATTGTACACAGATTTAATTCTGGAACATAATCAGGACCCGCGCAATCATCGCCCGTTAACAGATGCAACGGTAACGGAGCATGGTCATAATCCGAACTGCGGTGATGACTTAACCATGAATGCGATCATTACCGACGGAATGGTCGAAGATATTGCGTATGAGGGTCAAGGGTGCGCGATCAGTCAGGCGTCTGCCTCCATGCTTTGCGATGTGGTGCGCGGGAAGTCGGTTAAAGAAGCAAAAGCATGTATTGAGCGGTTTATTTGTTTGATCCAACGGGAAGAGTTGAATGAAGAAGAGCGGGAGTCGCTGGAAGAGGCGATTGTATTGGAAAATGTTTCGCAGTTACCGGCGCGTGTAAAATGTGCGGTACTCGCGTGGCATACGTTGGATGAAGCAATGAAAAAAATCGAAGCATAAAAAAAGAGCCGATCGGCTCTTTTTATTTTTTCAAAAGTTTTTTTCGTTTTGCCAGATACCGGTCAGAATATCGCGGTTCTCCTTGCGCTTCAAGATATTTTCCAAACGGATATGGACCGGCGGCAAGGATCGGCGGTGCCTGTACACGTTTGGCAATGCTTAAGCCGCGGTAGAGTGTCCACCAGCGCTCCAAGTCGGCGACGAACGCATCCGCGTCGGCAAAAAGCGTTCCGACCTCTACAGTGGCGCCCAGACGTTTTGTTAATGTGCATTCTTCATAGCATTCAAGAATTTCTGCAAGCGAAAGCGGCGTATCTTGTACCCAACTGGCAAAGAGATAGTCGTGGTAAGGATAAATCAGCGGATCGCCAAATCCTTTTGTGACATCCTGCGCAGAAGAAAGCTCTGCACTGGGGGGGACCGTAAAGACTTCTCGCGGAATGATACCTCCACCCATAAAGTCATCCAAGTCTTTGGCCAATTCATATACTTCATGTTTCCAAAGGTCGGCGGTAGCCGCTAACGCACCGGCTATATCACCGTACATTGTGCCGTAACCTACGGTGGTTTCCGTTTTATTGGCATTGCATGTGAAGGTGGCACCGAGAGCGGAAGCAATCGTAGCTAATACACGGGAAGTGCGATCGCGCGCTTGCAAATTTTCATACGGCAAGCCGTCGAGTGAAAGCGAAACTCCTGTCGCTTTTGCAATTTTTTTCAGCTGTGTTCGTGTCGCTTCAACGGATTCTTTAATCGGCACGGTAAGCAACGGAATGCCGGCATTTTTGGCAAGTTGTTTCGCAATCGAGCGAGTCACAGAAGAGGTGTAGGAGGAAGGCATAGTAACGCCCAATATATGGTCTTTTCCCACGACGCTTTGGTAGAGAAGAGCGTTGACCGTGGAGTCAATGCCGCCGGAAAGGCCGATAACCACGTCACGCAAAGAGAGCGTCCGTAAAATGGTTTGTAACTGCCAGCGCAGGAGGTTCATTTGTTTCCATGTACATGTGAGCGGTGCACTCGTGCGCCAACCGCTGGTCGTCAATGCAACTGTATAGATTCCCTGCTGCCAGCCGCCGTGACATGTTTCGCCGCAATGTAAAAAGCCGGTATGCGGTTCGAAATATCCGCCGCAATCCACAACCGTCAATGCATCTATACGTATGCTGTTATGATACGCAGGCGAAGATAGCGTTGCAGGTCGGCTAAAAAGATCGATCACCGGTAAATCATTTGGAAACGGGGCATTTTCATCAGCACGAATATACAACGTTTGGCGTTCGCACGAGATGGTTGCGGAGTCGAGCTCTGTTGCCTTGCCGTTTTCAAAATACAACGTCCGGTGTTTGCGTTGACCGTGTAGCCATTGGTCCTGACTACCGATTGCCGGCACCGAAAAAAATGTGGAAAGTTCGCAAAGTGCTGCGTCAAGTTTCGATTGAAAATCCGTGTCACGCAACAAGGTGTCTGAGACAAATCCTGTGAGGCTGTTTTGCGCCATTACAATCAGATCCGGTTCCCGTGACATAATTTCATCATGATGCGATCGAAACCACTGCAGATTATTATCTATTCTTCCGGTTTGCAAGGGTGAGGTACAAGCGACAATATTCATAATTTCCTCCTGCTTTATTATACCCAACCATTGTTGATCGTCAAAGGCGCAACGCTGGACGCTGTCGAAGGACTAATATATAATAAATAAAGATAAGAACGTCATCATAATTCGTAATCATTCAGACAGGAAAGGAATGATATCCTATTCGCTCTACGGCATATACTCTGACAGCAGACCATGAGAAACAGCTTTTGGTCGCAAGAAACGCGTGGATTTTACCCAAAATTGCGGCACATTACGATGCGCAGCTGGTAGATCGCGGCGGCATTATCCGATTGATCGGTGAGCCGGAGTCGTTGGGGGCCGCACAACGCGTTATCGAAGATGTTTTGACTACGTTGTCATCGGGAAACACCATTTCGGAAAGGCAATTGGAAACGGTGCTGCAGATGATTGACCAGGGGAAAGAGCATAAACTGCGCGACTTGCATGATGATACTGTAATGGTGACACGCGGCGGTAAAATTATTCGCCCGCGTACGGCCGGACAAAAAGCGTATGTGGATGCCATTCGCAACAATACGATTACATTCGGCATCGGTCCGGCGGGTACCGGCAAAACCTATCTTGCCGTTGCCTTAGCGGTATTTTATTTTCGCAACCATAATGTCAATCGAATCATTTTAACGCGTCCGGCAGTAGAAGCGGGTGAAAGTCTCGGCTTTTTGCCGGGGGACATGAATGAAAAAGTGGATCCCTATCTGCGCCCTCTATATGATGCCTTGGGGGATTTATTCGGTGGAGATGTATATATGCAGTTGCAAACTAAAGGAGCGATTGAAGTGGCTCCCTTGGCATACATGCGCGGTCGCACGCTGGAAGATTGCTTCGTAATCTTAGATGAAGCACAAAATACGACACCGGAACAAATGAAAATGTTTTTAACGCGTTTGGGCAATCATTCCAAAATGGTCATTAACGGTGACGTGACACAGATCGATTTGCCGTCTCGACAAAAAAGCGGTCTGGAGCAGGCAGTCTCAATCGTCGAGAATTTGCGCGGGATTGCGCGTGTGGATTTTACTGCCGCCGATGTTGTTCGTAACGATTTGGTGGCACGAATTATTGATGCGTATGCCAAACAGGGGGATGTCAAATAATTGAAAGTCATCATTGATTTTTTAAACGAAGAATTGGCACGGAAATACTCGGAATGGCCGAAGATTATCGAAACCACATTGAGTAAAGGAGCCGAATGTCAGGAGATCCCACCGGAAGCGGAACTCGGCGTGACGTTGGGGGATGATGAGTATCTGCGGATGTTAAATCGCGAATATCGAAACATTGATCGGCCCACCGACGTGCTTTCGTTTGCCTTGAATGAAGGAGAAGAAGATTCGTCTGACGAAGAAATGTTATTGGGGGACATCGTCATTTCCGTCGATCGGGTTTTATCACAGGCACAGGAATATGGGCACAGCGAAACCAGAGAGTTGGCGTACTTGGCGATTCACGGTCTGATGCATATTATGGGCTATGACCACGAGAAACCGGAAGATAAAAAAGAAATGCGGGTCGCAGAAGAGGAAGTTTTGCATGCGCTCGGTATTACGCGGGAGGATATTCATGACGTGTGATCAGGATCTTTTGCAGGCGGCAAAGGAGGCGGCGGAGAACGCTTATGCGCCGTATTCGCACTTCCCCGTCGGCGCTGCATTGCTGACGAAAACCGGTACAGTTTTTACCGGCTGTAATGTCGAAAACAGTTCTTACGGATTGACGCAATGCGCCGAGCGTAATGCGATTATGGCTGCCGTTTCGCAGGGGGAGCGGACATTCGTTACGCTGGCGCTTTTTAGTCCGCGAAAACAGGATCTAATGCCGTGCGGGGCCTGTCGGCAGGTAATGGCGGAATTTGGCATTCCGCGTCTCATCACGGGAACATCACAGGCGTTTAAAGAGTTTGCTTTAGAAGATTTGTTACCGTATGCTTTTGGAAAGGAACAATTGGAATGAATGGTGTATTTCGCTCTGGTTTTATTGCCTTGATCGGACGGCCCAATGTTGGGAAATCCACTTTGCTCAACCGTATTTTGCAGCAAAAGATTTCTATCGTTTCGGATAAAGCGCAGACTACGCGCGATAAAATTATGGGAGTTTATACCCAACCCGATTTTCAAATGGTATTTGTCGATACGCCGGGGATTCATAAACCGCGTCACAAATTGGGTGAAAAAATGCGTAAAGAGGCATTGGATGCACTGAATGAGGTGGATGCGGTTCTCTTTATGGTGGCGGCTGACGAGCGCTTCGGACCGGGGACGCAGTATATTTTAGATCGGTTACAAACGCTTACGATTCCTGTGTATTTAGCGATTAACAAAATGGATCAGATTACACCGGAAAAATTATTACCTTTAATTGACAACTATCGACAAAAATTTAACTTTACTGAAATTATACCGATTTCGGCGCGTGACGGATATCAAGTTGACACATTGTTAGATGTGCTCCGTGATCATTTACCTGAAGGACCGCAATATTATCCGGACGATATGGTTACCGATCGACCGGAACGCAATATTATGGCGGAACTGATTCGGGAAAAAATTCTGCATATGACGCGAGATGAAGTGCCTCATGCAATCGGTGTGGAAATGGAAGAAATCGCGCAAAGGAAAAACGGTAAGTGGTATGTACGCGCGGTTATTTATGTGGAACGCGACTCACAAAAACGGATCATTATCGGTAAAAACGGTGCGCTTTTGCGAGCTATCGGGGCGGAAAGCCGAGCGGATATTGAAAAATTAATGAACGGCTCGGTTTACTTAGATTTGTGGGTAAAAGTAGCGCCGGATTGGCGTAATAAAGACCGCATGTTAAAAGAATTGGGGTATGAATAATAATATGCTCATTGCTCATCTCCTCACGCCTTGGGGAGCGTTTTGGTCGATATTGGCAGTTCTTTTTTTGATGATGGCAACTATTTTAGTCATTGCGAAATATTCTTTTATCCGTTTGCGTCGTGAATATGTGCAAGAACTTGCAGCGGAGGAGGAAGAACCGAAATGGTCACGCATATCGAACTTTTATGATTCACCGAATCGGTATTTAGGGACTATTCAATGGGCTTTGCTGGTTGTGACACTGCTTTACTATTACAGCATTTATCAGTGTTGGATGCTGCTCACACCACCGACAATACAGTGGCTCTGGGGTGAGTGGATACTTTCTTTGGTTGTGCTTTTGGTTGCCGTCACTTTATTTTGGATTGTCGCAGGTTTAATTCCTAAAGCAGTAGCTTTGCAGAATGCATTGAAATGGCTGCCACGCACGGCAGGAATCGTGCGTATTTTACATCAAATATGTGCCCCGATTATATGGCTGGGCGAACGCTTAGCCACCATGTATTTGCATACGCACGATCTGACGCTGACAAATGAGGTGGAAATGCCGCGCACGGAAGCGGAAATCCGCCTGCTTTTTAACGAGGGACATTTGAGCGGCCAATTGGATGAGCGGGAAGGCGAACTGATCAAAAATGCGTTCACTTTTGTGGACCGTTTGGCTCGTGAGGTAATGATTCCGCGTCCTGATATGTCGGTACTTTATTATGAAGACAGTTTGGAGACGATGCGGGAAGCGATTCGCACTTCACGCCACACACGATATCCTTTGTGTGACGGTGATAAAGATCATATTATCGGCCTTATCCACGTCAAAAACTTTATGGAGTTGTATATTACCGGTAAGCCGCAGTTAAAGCAGATTATCAGTGAAATTCTCATCATCCCGGAAGTTATGCCGATCTTTGATCTCTTGCAATTGATGCGTACCCGGCGTATTTATCTTGCGGCGGTCGTGGATGAATTTGGCGGGACCGTCGGATTGGTTGGGTTGGAGGATATTATCGAAGAGCTTGTCGGTGATATTCAGGACGAACATGAACCCGAATCGTTGGCTGCGATTCTCGAACTGGATGAAGATCACTTTGAATTTGACGGCAATGTTATTTTGGAAGATGTAGAAAAATTATTAGATGTTGACTTTGCGGAAGTGGAAGCGGACACAATCGGCGGATATGTATTTGCCTTATTGGAACGTATTCCGCGCAACGGTGATCATATCGTTATTGACGGTTGGGATTTTTGCGTCACTAAAGTTAACGGTTTCCGTATTGTGCGCCTTTTGGTGACTCGCGTGCTCAACGAGGAGCCTGATGTTGATGACGAACACGAATAATTGGCAAAATTATGAAGGATTTGTGTTGGCTGCACGGGATGCCGGTACCGCCGGTAAAAAACTTACTCTTTGGACCAAAGAAGCGGGCAGAGTTTTTATATTCGCACCACAAGCAAGACGCAAGGCCAATTATATTGGCTACTTGGTACCGGCTGCTTTTTTACGTTGTACCGTAGCAGCTGATATTGAAGGCTATCGTTTGTTGCAAGCCGATGGACGAGCACTGACGGATACGTGGCAATGGACGTATCCTATGTGGCAAGTTTATTATTTCCTGGTACACATGACTGAGGAGCTTTTCGCATCGGGACAAGCGGATGCACAGGTATATCATTTATGGGAGCAGTACCTGACGGCGCTTTCCCGTAAAGATTTGGCAATAGCAACATTAATCGCTGCCTGGCAACTTTTAGGTATTGCCGGTTATGATCCGCAGACGGTTTTGCAGGAAAAGCAATTTCTGCCGCTTTCCGATACAGGTCGCCAAACGCTATTTGCCATTTTACATGCTACGTGGCAGGATGGACCGCAACTTTTTTCTCGGCAGGGATTAACGGAGGCGGCGGATGCATTATTATATTATTTGACGAATTATGTGGAGATCGCTACCCAATTTACGAATGTTTTCACATTTGCGCAAAAGGGCATTGACAATAAAATTTGAGTTTGCTATATTTTTAGTAATTAAGCGATGATAAAGAGTAGTACTTTGGCGATAGCGAGGCAAGGATAGTGGAAGCTTGCCACACAAAGGAAGGCGCTTTGGAGCTGCGGCAGGAAATCGTAAGATAGTAAAGGCCGCTATATCATTAAGTGGGTCAATGACCAATGAGGGTGGAACCGCGGGTATACTCGTCCCTGTAACAATTGTTACAGGGACTTTTTTATTTGCAAAGCAGAGGAGGAAATGATGACCTTCCAAGAAATGATTTTGACATTACAACGCTATTGGTCGGAAGCAGGTTGTTTGATTCAGCAGCCGTACGATGTGGAAAAAGGTGCCGGTACGATGAATCCTGCGACATTTTTGCGGGCATTGGGGCCGGAACCGTGGCACGTAGCGTATGTTGAGCCGTCACGGCGTCCGGCGGATGGTCGCTATGGCGATAATCCTAATCGACTGTATCAACATCACCAATTTCAGGTAATTATGAAGCCGTCTCCCGATCGGATCCAGGAAATGTACTTGGAAAGTTTGGAAAAACTCGGTATTCGCACAATCGAACACGACATTCGCTTTGTCGAAGATAATTGGGAATCGCCGACATTAGGAGCCTGGGGATTGGGCTGGGAAGTATGGCTTGACGGTATGGAAATCACTCAGTTCACTTATTTCCAACAGGTGGGCAGCGTTGATATGAATCCGGTTGCCGTCGAAATTACTTACGGCTTGGAACGTCTTGCCATGTATATCCAAGGCAAGGAAAATGTGTATGATATCGTCTGGTCCGGCGATGTTACTTACGGCGATATTTTCCATCAAAATGAATATGAGCAGTCTGTCTATAATTTTGAGTTGGCAGATATTAACCTTTTGTTTGATTTATTCAATAAATATGAAGCGGAAGCGGTACGTATTATTGGTGCCGGTAAAGTTTTGCCGGCGTATGATTATGTATTGAAATGTTCGCATGTTTTCAACCTTTTGGATGCGCGTGGCGCCATCAGTATCAGTGAACGCACTGCGTTTATCGGACGCGTGCGTAAACTGGCCAGACTTTGTGCGCATGCCTACCTTGTACAGCGTGAAGAACTGGGATATCCGTTGTTGAAAGGAGCGTCTCGGCATGAATAATACTTTATTGTTCGAAATCGGTACGGAAGAAATTCCGGCGAAATTTATGCCGCGTATTCTTGATGAATTGCGTACGCGGGCGGAAACAATGCTTGCCGATGCTCGTTTATCGTTTGCCTCGTTAAAAACAGTCGGAACACCACGACGTCTGGCACTCATTGTGGAGGATTTAGCAGATCGTCAGCCGGACATGGTTGAAGAAAATCGTGGGCCGTCGGTAGCCATCGCGTTTGATGAAAATCACAACCCGACCAAAGCTGCACAGGGATTTGCTCGCGGTCAAGGCATCCATCCTTCTGAACTGATCGAAAGAGATAATTACGTGTATGCGCACATCAAAAAAGAAGGTCAAACGGCGCAGGTTATTTTGGTGAACTTGTTACCGGAATTGATCCAATCGCTACAATTCCCCAAAAGCATGAAGTGGGGGAGCGAAAGCTTCCGTTTTGTACGTCCGATTCGCTGGCTCGTGGCGCTTTTTAATGCGGAAGTGATCCCATTTACACTCGCGGGCGTGGCCTCTGGAAATACCACTCGCGGGCATCGTTTCCTGGGGGAAGAAAATGTCGTAGTTCCCCAAGCAAGCGATTATGATCAGATGTTGCGCGAGCAGCATGTTATCGTCGATCCCTCCGAACGTCGTCTGATGATTACCCAAGGTTTGCAAAAGCTTGCTGAAGAACAGCATGCGACTGTGGTGGAAGATGAAGATCTGTTAACGGAAATCGTCTTCCTTGTCGAATATCCGACACCGCTTTGCGGTCATTTTGAAGAACGCTATTTAGAGCTGCCGGAAGCGGCAGTGGTTACGCCGATGAAAGATCATCAACGCTATTTTCCGCTGCGTGATCGGGAAGGCCGACTCTTACCACTGTTTTTGACAGTACGTAACGGCTCCGATGAACATTTGGATACTGTACAGGCGGGTAATGAAAGAGTCTTACGAGCTCGTTTGGCGGATGCGGAATTCTTCTTTAATGAGGATCGTAAAAAGAGTTTGGTCGATCGATATGATGCATTGCAACGTATCGTTTATCAGGAAAATCTCGGAACGATGCAAGATAAAACCGAGCGTTTGCAAAAGATTACGCAAGCGCTCGGTGAAGCGTATGCGCTGACGCCGGAGGAAAAGAAATTATTGCAACGTGCGACACATCTCGCCAAAACCGATTTGGCGACAGCACTTGTTACAGAGTTCACGGAATTGCAAGGGGAGATCGGTAAAGAATACGCTCTGTTGGACGGTGAACCGGAAGAAACGGCGCAAGCAATCTTTGAACAATACTTACCGCGATTTGCAGGCGACATCTTGCCCTCTACCAAGCTGGGTGAAGTATTGAGCCTTGCCGATAAATTGGATAATATCGTCGCGACATTCAGTCAGGGGCATGCACCGACCGGCTCACAAGATCCGTTTGCGTTGCGCCGGCAGGCGATCGGGATTGTGCAAATCGCCGTCCAAAGTAAAACTCACTGGTGTTTACGTAAAATGGTTGCTGCCGTTGCCAAAACACTCGGTGACGTGCCGGCAGATGTGCAGGAGCAAGTGGTTGCTTTTATAATGCAACGACTGCAAACAATTTTGAGCGATGAGAGCTTGTCATACGATCAAATCGATGCCGTTCTTGCAGGGGATGATACTGATATTTACAGTGTCTACGGTAAAGCGCACGCGTTGGCAGACACCGGATTTGTCAAAGATATGGAACTTCGCCAAGCGTTTCGTCGTGTCGTGAATTTGGTAAAAGAACCGCAGCAGGGGAAAGTTCAATCGGAGCTTTTTGAAAGTGATGAAGAGAAAAAATTGTATGCTGCGTATGAATTGGCAGCCCCCAAAATTGAAGCCGCTTATGCGAACCAGGATTATGCTGCCGTGTATCAGGAGTTACAGCCGTTAGTCGCACCGATTAATGAATTTTTTGATCATGTCATTGTCATGGCGGATAGCGAAAAAATTCGCCAAAACCGCTTGCTGATCTTGCAAAACATTGCCGATTTGCTTACGACATGGTTCGATATTAAAAAACTAGTAGAATAGCTTGCTTTATTAAGGGTGATATGATAAAATATCACTGTTATTTTGGATAGTCCTCTGTTCACCAGGTGGTGGGCAAGAATGTCCGGTAGGAGGAGAACGATATGAACATCATTCAACAATTGGAACAAGAACAGTTGCGTTCGGACATTCCGGATTTCCGTGCCGGTGATACGGTTCGCGTCCACGCCAAAGTCGTCGAAGGTAATCGTGAACGTATTCAGATTTTTGAAGGCGTTGTCTTGGCGCGCAAAAATGGCGGTGTCCGTGAAACTTTCACAGTGCGTCGTATTGCGTCCGGCGTCGGTGTAGAACGTACATTCCTTGTACATTCCCCGCGTGTGGCCAAAATCGAAGTCAAAAACCGCGGCATCGTACGTCGCGCAAAACTGTACTATCTGCGTCGTTTGACCGGTAAAGCGGCTCGTATTCGTGAACGTCGCTAAGAGTAAGTGAAAAGGACTGTATATACAGTCCTTTTTTTATATAATAAAATAGAAGAGGCATTGTCGATTATTGATTTATCATAGGATATAAATAAAGGAGGTGCATCATGCTTATCCAATGGTTTCCCGGGCACATGGCCAAAGCGCAACGTCTAATTAAAGAGCAGCTAAAAGCTATCGATGTCGTCGTGGAGCTGAGGGATGCACGTGTGCCCGCTTCGAGCGAAAATCCGTTGCTGCGTGAACTGATTCAGACAAAGCCACGGATTTTATTATTAAATAAAGCCGATTTGGCAGATCCCAAAATTTCTGCACAATGGCAACAATATTTTGCCAAGCGAGGAATTACGACGCTACTCATAGACAGCACGTCTAAGTCCAGTCGTAAGCGTTTGATTCAGGAAATTCGGCAAGCGGCAGCACCATTACTTGAACGCTGGAAGCGTCGAGGTATTCGAGCGCGTTCCGTGCGTACGATGATTTTAGGGATTCCCAACGTCGGTAAATCGACGCTTATTAATACGCTGGCTAAAAGTTATATTGCTCATACGGCCAATCGTCCCGGTAAAACGCGCGGCCAACAGTGGGTAAAGTTGGCGGATGGCGTTGAATTGATGGATACACCGGGTGTTTTATGGCCGAAGTTTGAAGATCCTGTGGTGGGTCAAAAGTTGGCCGCCACCGGCGCCATCACCGATGAAGTGTTTGATGCGGAAGATGTAGTCAGAAATCTGCTGACTTATATCGATGAAAACTACCCGGGTGCTCTTATGGAACGCTATGGAATTCAAACAGAATCGGGGACACCTGATGAATGGTTAACGGAAATTGCTAAAAAACGAGGTGCATTGCTACCCAAAGGTGAATATGACCACCATAAGGCACGCCAATTCGTTTTGGGTGATTTTCGTCAATTACGGCTGGGTAAAATCAGTTTAGAGACCCCGCCTGCCGAGGCAAGCCAAAATGGCTGAGCAGAAAAAAGAAACAATTGCCATGATTCGTTCACGTTTGGCAGAAGTACCCACCCCGGAAGAGTTATTACGCTGGAGTTTGGATGGTCGCCTGGGTGTTCGGCAGGCTTTGCAGCAATACGCGCGTCGCCAGAACAAGGTGCGTCAGGAACACGAGCGTTTACGAGCTCTCTATCGATATGAGGAGCATTGGTATGCACAAGGCAAACTGCATATTGCCGGCACCGATGAAGCGGGACGCGGACCGGTAGCCGGTCCGGTGACGGTGGCTGCAGTTATTTTGCCGCCGCATGCTATGTTGGACGGACTCAACGATTCTAAAAAGCTTTCGGCTGTGAAGCGGGAAAAATTATTCAAAGAAATTATTGAAACTGCTGTTGCCTATAAAATTTTGCATATTCCTGTCGAAGTCATTGATTCCGTCAACATTTATCAGGCAGTACTTGACGGCATGCAGGCCGCGACTATGTCATTACAACCGGCGGCACAAGTGCTGCTGTCAGATGCCATGCCGGTTACCTTACCGATTCCGGTGCAGGCGATTATTCGGGGCGATTCGCAAAGTGCTTCCATTGCGGCAGCCTCTATTTTGGCGAAAGTCAGTCGTGACCATTTAATGGAAGAGTTGGATATACAATATCCGCAATACGGCTTTGCTACTCATAAAGGCTATCTTACGGAACATCATTTAAGTATGTTAAAAAAATACGGGCCGTCACCGGTTCATCGTAAAAGTTTTGAACCGATTAAAAGTATGATCAATGCATTCTAATGGATGCGCAATACACCGAAGGAAGAGGTTTGCGTGAGTCGACATAATGATTTAGGGGCAGAAGGGGAAGCGCTTGCCGCCTCATATTTGGAAACGCAGGGATATTGTATTCGAGCACGTAATTTTCGTAGCGGTAAGGGTGAAATCGACATCATCGCAAGCGACGGTAACACACTTGTGTTTGTCGAAGTGAAAACACGCTCTACCGAACGTTTTGGTCTGCCGCGTGAAGCGGTCACGCCTTTTAAACAAAACATGTTACGCAAAACTGCGATGGCCTATTTAGTTCAACTGCCAAAAGAGATACCGTGCCGCTTTGACGTTGTGGAAATTCAAATACACGCCAACGGAACCTATCAACTAAATCAGCTGAAAAACGCTTTTTAGGAGGAGAAATATGTTTGCACGAGTGTTTGGAGCCACCACGTTCGGATTAAGCGGACATTTGATTTTAGTCGAAGTGGATTTAGCTAACGGCTTGCCTGCGTATGATATTGTCGGCTTACCGACGCAGGCTGTTAGGGAGTCCAAAGAAAGAGTGCGCCCTGCACTGAAAAACTCCGGGCTGGAGTTTCCGTTGCGTAAGATTACTGTGAATTTGGCTCCGGCTGATTTGAAAAAAGAAGGGGCGGGACTGGACTTAGCGATTGCGATAGGCATACTCGCAGCCGGCGGAACGTTACAACGAGAGAGCTTGGCAGATACGGTCAGTATCGGTGAACTGGCATTGGACGGCAAGGTGCGTCCCGTTAACGGTGTCTTGCCGATGGTCATTGCTGCCAAAGAATCGGGTAAAAAACGTTTTTTTGTCGCACCGCAAAATGTGCAGGAAGCTCTTTTATGTAACGGTATTGAAGTTTATGCAGTCACTTCCTTGCGAGACTTGGTTCGTTATTTGCAAGGTGAAATCGTTTGGAAAGCGGCAGTGCCCGAATCCGAACAGGAAGATGTGCCGGAGGTGAATGAAGACTTCGCGGAGGTGCAGGGGCAAATTATGGCGAAACGCGCGTTGGAAATTGCCGCGGCTGGCGGGCATAATGTCTTAATGATCGGACCGCCGGGTTCAGGCAAAACGATGCTGGCGCGTAGAATCAATTCCATTTTGCCGCCGCTTTCACATGAAGAAGCACTGGAAGTGACTAAAATTTACAGCGTGGCAGGCTTGTTTGATGTGTCGCGGACAGCTGCATTGCACGCCCGACCGTTTCGCAGTCCGCATCATACCGTATCGACGGCAGCCTTAATCGGTGGTGGCAGCATTCCCAAGCCGGGAGAAGTCACACTCAGTCATAAAGGTGTATTGTTTCTTGATGAATTACCGGAATTTCCGCGTTCTGTTTTAGAAGTGTTACGCCAGCCACTGGAAGATCGAGTTGTCCATATATCACGTGTGAATGCCAGCCTGACGTATCCTGCCGATTTTATTTTAATCAGTGCGATGAATCCGTGTCCCTGCGGGTTTAACGGTGATCCGGACAAAGAATGCACCTGCTCGAGCGGTGATATTCGCCGTTACTTGCGCAAAATTTCAGGACCATTGCTGGATCGTATCGATCTGCATGTAAGTGTGCAACGACCGAAGTACACGGAACTTACCGCGACCCGTGCGGAAGAATCGTCAGAGGTCATTCGCGCTCGTGTTAAGTTGGCCCGTGAGAGACAGGCAAAACGCTTGGCTATTTACGGGATGCGCACGAACTCCCAAATGCAACATCGCCAGATTAAAGAAACATGTGGAATGACACCACGTGCGCAACAAATTCTGGCGGATGTATTTAATCGTCTGCATTTAAGTGCACGTGCTTACGACCGAATCATAAAAGTGTCACGTACAATTGCCGATCTGCAGGGCAAAGACATCATCGATGCGGAGCAAATTGCGGAAGCAGTAAGTTACCGTGCACAAGACAAGGAGTAGAGAAGTGTTATGATTTCTACTCGAAGGAATAAACTATTTTATTTAAGTCGGTGAATAAAATGGACATGAAAAGGGAAGAAGTATACGCGGCGGCGCTGCAAAAGACGGCGTATGTAGGTGCGGTCAAATTACGTCAACTGATTCGTTTTTTCGGTAGTTTCGAAGCGATTTGGCAAGCTTCCGAAAAGGCGTTACTGGCATCCCATACATTAGGGCCTAAATCGCTCGCAGGATTTTTGGCGCAACGAAAAATGATTGAACCCGAAAAGATTTGGGAGGCCAATCAAAAATGGGGCGTCATCTTACTGACCTTTCAAGATGCCGATTTTCCCAAACGTTTACAGAATGATCCTCATGCGCCGGCCATACTTGCATATCGTGGTACGTGGCGAGAACCGGAAAAAGCGATCGCCATCGTCGGTTCGCGCAAGCCGACGCCGTATGGGATTAATGCCGCGCGTTTGTTTGCCGGAGAGCTGAGTAAGGCAGGTGTTGCTATCATCAGCGGCGGTGCACGCGGTATAGATTCCACAAGTCATCGGGCTGCGCTTCCTGACGGGTATACGATTTGTGTGTTGGCTTGTGGTTTGGATATTCCCTATCCGCCGGAAAATAAGTCATTATTTGATGAAATCGCGCAACACGGTGTAGTGATATCGGAATATGCGTTGGGAACCAAACCGTTGGGGCGACAATTTCCGGCACGCAATCGCATCATCAGCGGATTAAGCGACGGGGTGTTGGTTATTGAAGCGGCGAAACGCAGCGGCACATTGATTACGGCAGACTTTGCTTTGGAGGCGGGGCGTGATGTATTCGCGGTTCCAGGCAGCATTTTTTCACCGATGTCGGTGGGCACGCATCACTTATTGCGACAAGGAGCGGCGTTGGCCGCGGAGCCAAACGATATTTTACGCGAATATAATTGGTTGGATACGGAGCGTGAAGTGGGCTCGGTAACCGGTCCGGATTTGACACCGACCGAGGAATTAGTGTACCGTTGTTGCCAGTTGGAGAAAACAGTCGACATGGATACGATTATTCTTCGTTCCGCTTTACACCCGACAGAAGCGAACTATATATTGCTACAATTAGAATTAAAAGGACTTATACAACAATGTGGAAATCAAAAATATATGGCAATGATTTCCAGATAGGAGGCAGCATTGTCCATTAAACGCACAATTTCAATCGGACGCAAAAACAGTGCCGGTAAGCCGGCTGTTGTCAAGGCACCGAAATGGGAGCGCACACCGAATCCGAGCGGGAAACATCTCGTGATTGTGGAGTCTCCCGCCAAGGCGAAAACGATTGAAAAAATTCTCGGTAAAAATTATAAAGTTATGGCCAGCATGGGACATTTGCGCGATTTACCGAAAAACTCGCTCGGTGTCGATGTGGACAACGGATTTATGCCGCGGTATACGAATGTTTCCGATCGCCATGATGTAATTTCCCATTTACGTGCGGAAGCTAATAGATCGCGCGATGTTATCCTCGCCACTGACCCTGACCGCGAGGGAGAAGCTATTTCTCATCATTTGTCGGTGCTGTTGGATGTTCCGGCGGATGAGAATGTGCGAATTACATTTAATGAAATTACGCCGCATGCGATCAAAGAAGCGATCGCCCAGCCGCGTCCGATTGATGAGCAGAGAGTAGATGCTCAACAGGCACGTCGGGTTCTTGACAGGCTTGTCGGTTATAAATTAAGCCCTTTTCTTTGGAAAAAAGTATTTCGCGGTCTAAGCGCGGGACGCGTGCAGTCGGTGGCAGTGCGTTTGATTTGTGAACGCGAAGAAGAAATCAAGGCATTTGTACCGGAGGAATACTGGTCTATTGAAGCCAATTATCATGCCGGCAAAGGCAAATCATTTACCGCCAAGGTAGTTCGGTATGACGACAAAGAGTTGGCCGTTGCGCAGGAAAGCGTCGCCAGCGACTTAGTCGAAGAATTGAAAGCGGCGGACGCGTATGTCGAAAAACTGACACGAGGTCAGCAACGCCGTCGACCGCAAGCGCCGTTCACTACCAGTACGATGCAACAAGACAGTGTCAACCGACTGAATTTCGGTGCGCGCAAGACCATGATGATTGCGCAGCAATTGTATGAAGGTCTGGATATTCGTGGCACTCATGTCGGCTTGATTACTTACATGCGTACCGACTCTGTACGAATCGCGGAAGAGATGCAGAAAGAAGCAAAGCAGTACATTACCGAAACTTATGGTAAAGAGTACGTACCTGAATCACCGAATAAATACTCGAAGCAACAGCAGAGTCAAGATGCGCATGAGGCGATTCGTCCGACGTCCTTAGCATATTCTCCCGCGGAAGTCGCCCCCTTTTTAAATCGGGATCAGCTGAAATTATATACGTTGATTTGGAATCGTTTTCTGGCCAGTCAAATGACGCCGCAAATTGCGCAACGTTTAACCGTGACCATTCGCGCCGGAAAATTTGAGCTGCGCGCCGTAGGCCGTCATATTATTTTTGACGGTTTCACCGCAGTTTACGGGACGAAAGATAAAAAAGAAGAAACGATTTTACCGGAGTTGCACAAAGATGATGCGCTGACGGTCAAAAAAATCGAGGCGAAACAACACTTCACGCAACCGCCGGCAAGGTATACGGAAGCAAGCTTAATTAAACTTTTGGAAGAAAAAGGAATCGGTCGCCCGAGTACATATGCGCCGATTTTGGATACCATTCAAAAACGCAACTATGTCGAAAAGCGTGATAAAGCATTTATTCCCACGGAACTGGGTTTTGTTGTGGTGGATCTTCTGAAACGCTTTTTCAGCAAGGTCGTTGATGTTAAATTCACCTCGCGTATGGAAGAGGAATTGGATAAAATTGCCGAGGGTGAACTAAGCTACGAACAACTGTTGGAAAGCTTTTACAAAGTATTTGCACAGGAACTTTCCGACGCGGAACAAAAAATCGACAAAGTGAAAGTTATGGAGCAGGAATCCGATGTTATCTGCGATAAATGCGGCGCTAAAATGATTTATAAATTTGGCAGGTATGGGAAATTCTTAGCATGCCCGAATTTCCCGGAATGTAAAAATACTAAGCCGCTTACCGATCCGATCGGTATTGCCTGTCCGAAATGCAAAAAAGGACACATCGTTCGCCGTAAATCCAAACGTGGCCGTGTTTTCTATGGTTGCGATCGGTATCCGGAATGCGATTTGGCATTGTGGAATGAACCGGTGGATCAATTTTGTAAGGAATGCGGATCGATTATGGTAAAAAAGAAGACACGCCAACGGGGCGAAGAAATTATTTGCAGCAACAAGGAGTGCCCGACGCATGGCAGCCATAAGAAAAAATGAAGTGATTACCGTCATCGGTGCCGGACTGGCGGGGTGTGAAGCCGCTTGGCAGGCAGCGCAAGAAGGAGTACGTGTTCGCTTACTGGAAATGAAACCGAAACGGTATACACCGGCACACACTTTGCCGCATTTTGCCGAACTCGTTTGCAGCAATTCGTTGCGTGCGGCAGAAATTACGAATGCGGTAGGACTTTTGAAGGAAGAAATGCGGCAATTGAATTCGCTTATCATGCAGGCGGCTGATACGCATCAAGTGCCGGCCGGCGGTGCACTTGCCGTTGATCGGGAAGGCTATGCGCAGGCAGTGACCGATGCGATCAAAAACCATCCCTTGATCGAAGTGGTTACGGAAGAGGTCATGTCCATCCCGGAAGACGGTATTGTAATCGTTGCCACCGGTCCGCTTACGGATGGTAAGTTAGCGGAGTCGATCGCAGCATTCAGCGGGGAAGACTATTTCCACTTTTTTGATGCCGCGGCGCCAATTGTGTATTTAGAGTCATTGAACCAAGATATAGTGTATCGCGCTTCGCGTTACAATAAAGGTCCGGCAGCATATCTCAACTGTCCATTCAATAAAGAAGAATATTTGCGCTTTCGCGAAGAACTTATCGCAGCGGAGGTAGCGGGCCAACATCATTTTGAAAAAGGCGAAATATTTGAAGGCTGCATGCCGATTGAAGTGCTCGGTAATCGCGGAGAAGATACCATGCGATTCGGACCGTTGAAGCCGGTAGGTTTGCCGGATCCGCGTACGGGCGAAGAACCGTATGCGGTGGTTCAATTGCGCCAGGATAATGCAGAAGGCACGTTATACAATCTTGTCGGTTTTCAGACACATCTGAAATGGGGCGAACAAAAGCGGATTTTCCGCATGATTCCCGGCATGGAAAATGCGGAATTCGCGCGTTTCGGCGTAATGCATCGCAACAGCTATATTAATTCCCCAAAGCTACTTCAAGCGACATTGCAAACTAAAAAACGCCCTACCTTGTTTTTTGCGGGACAAATTACCGGCGTGGAGGGGTATGTGGAATCTGCCGCTGCCGGTTTGCTTGCCGGTCGTAACGCGGCACGTTTGCTGCATGGTAAAATGCTTTGGGAACCGCCGGCAACAACGGCAATCGGTAGTTTGATGCAATATATCTCGACCGATAACAAAGATAACTTCCAACCAATGAATGTAAATTTCGGCTTAATCGCTCCGTTAGCTAAGCGCGTTCCTAAAAAAGAAAAGAACATGGCACTTGCTAATCGGGCCTTGGAAGCATTGCAGGTGGCGATTGCCAATGACGAAATCTGAAATAAAAAATGACGTCGATTGACGTCATTTTTTATTGCGTTTACTCGCCTTTGTCGGAGTAGGTGGAACGGCTTTTTGCGGTTTGCGGTACGCGAAGTATACAAATGCACTCAGGGCAGCGAAAAAAGCAATAAGAGAAGTCAGTTGCGCCGACTTTAACTCCCATAGCAGTGTTCCATAATCGCCGCGTAAAAATTCCAAACCGAAGCGCGCTATTGAATACAACATAATGTAGAGCGCGAATACCTGCCCTTTGGCATGAGAGCGCAATGAATAAGCAAGTAAGATGACAAAGATCAGAACATCAATTTGGCCTTCCCAAATTTCTGCCGGCCATAGGGGTTGTGCGCCATATGTGTGATACGCAAGTGTAGTTTCGGGATATAGGATACCAAATGAACCGCCGGTCGGATGACCGAAGGCATCACCGTTCATGAGATTCGCCATGCGTCCGACACTCTGGCCCATGACAATGGCAGGTGCAACCAGGTCGGCAAAGTCTAAAATATCGACGCGGCGTTTACGTAAATAGTACAGAGCGGCTAAAATACCGAACAATAAACCACCCTGAATGGCCATGCCGCCTTGCCATACAAACGGAATTTCTAAAAGGTGATCTTGGTAGTAGTCCCAGTCAAAAAAGAAAACATCCCAAAGACGACCGCCAATAATTCCCCAGAGTCCGCAGTAAACGGTAAGATCCCAAATGTATTCCGAATAACGTCCCGCTTTGCGTGTGAAATAATAGGCAAGCAGGCCGCCGGTAATAATTCCCAGAGCAAAAAACAATCCGTAGCTGCGAATCGGAAATGAGCCGATAAAAAACAGATATTGATGCATAAATTCTCCTTAAACACTTTCAATAATCTTATTATACAGCATCCATGATGAGGGCATACATGAGATGTCGATGGGCTGGATACAAAAATCGTTTAGAAGATTTTCTATATGCTATAATAAAATGGTATGTAAGGAGGAATAGTATGAGCAAAAAGCGCGTAGCGGTCGCTATGAGCGGTGGTGTTGACAGCTCATTAGTAACGGCGCGTTTGCAAGCGCAAGGTTATGATGTTATCGGTGTCACCATGCTGCTCTTTGATACCGTGAAAAATAATAAAGTAGTTGAATCTGCCGCGATTACGGATGCCAAGCGGGTAGCGGATCAATTGGCAGTGCCGCATTATGTGTTGGATTTACGCCAATCTTTTGAAGAAAAAATTATGCAATATTTTACACAATCGTATGCTCGCGGGATTACTCCCAATCCATGTGTAATGTGCAACGATTGGATTAAATTTGGGAGTTTGTACGAGTTTAGCCGTGACCTTGACGCCGATTTTTTGGCGACAGGACACTATGCACGCGTTCTTTATAATCAAGAAAGTGACCTTTATGAACTGCGTCGCGGTGCGGATCTGAAAAAAGATCAGTCGTATGTGTTGTATCATTTAAACCAAAAGATGTTACCCCACATTATGTTCCCGTTGGGAGAAATGCATAAGGAAGATACGCGGGCTTTGGCAAAAGAATTGAACTTACCCGTATACAATAAACCGGAGAGTCAAGATATTTGTTTTATTCCCGACAATGATCACATCCGTTTTTTGAAAGAGCGTATTCCCGAGCAATTTGTGCCGGGAGATATTGTCGATCTTGAAGGCAATATATTAGGAGCGCATCAAGGGTTACCGGCATATACCATCGGCCAACGTAAAGGTCTTGGTGTGGCGGCAGAACATCCGTTATACGTGGTCGCTATCGATGCGGAAAATAACCGTGTCATTGTCGGCCCTAATGCGTCCATTTTCCAACGGGAAGTATGGGCGTTGGATCCGTCATTTACGGAATGGGAAACTTGCACAGAACCGTTTACCGCGCAAGCTAAAATCCGCTACGCGGCACCGGCAGCAGACTGTACTGTATATCCGGTAAAAGATGGCGTGCATGTAGTCTTTAAAGAACCGCAGCGTGCGGTAACGCCGGGCCAATCGATTGTTTTCTATGACGGCGATCGAGTGCTTGGCGGCGCTATTATAGGACAAAATCATTGGCAAGGGGAGAACATTCGTGTCCACTGAATATATTCGTAATTTTTCGATCATCGCACATATTGACCATGGCAAGTCGACGCTGGCGGATCGCCTGATTGAAATTACCGGTGCTTTATCCCAGCGGGAGATGCAAGCACAGGTATTGGACAATATGGAATTGGAAAAAGAACGGGGTATCACGATTAAATCACAATCCGTTCGTTTGCATTACCATGCCAAAGATGGCAAAGATTACATGTTGCATTTAATTGATACGCCCGGGCATGTCGATTTTAATTATGAAGTTTCCCGCAGCCTTTCTGCGTGTGAAGGGGTGCTTTTGGTTGTAGATGCAACCCAGGGAGTGCAGGCGCAAACCTTAGCCAATGTTTATTTGGCAGTGGATCATGATTTAGAGATTATTCCGGTCGTTAACAAGGTAGATTTACCAAGTGCAAATACCGACTTGGTAAAAGCCGAGATCGAAAATGTTATCGGTCTTGATGCGCACGATGCCGCGATGATCTCCGCCAAGACAGGGTTGGGTGTACCAGATGTTCTGGAACAAATCGTCAAACGAATTCCTTCACCACCGGATTATAGCGATCGACCGTTGAAGGCGCTGGTATATGATTCTCATTTTGATCCTTACAAAGGTATTATTGCTTACGTGCGAATCCATGAAGGGTCTGTCAAAGTGGGAGACCAAATACGGATGATGGCGACGGGCAAATCATTTGAGGTGACGGAAGTCGGATTTTTTGCGCCGCGAATGATGCCTACCCGGGAATTGAGTTGCGGTACGGTAGGGTATTTGGCTGCAAGCATTAAAAATGTTCACGACTGTCGAGTCGGCGATACGATTACGACAGTGGAAAATGGTGCTGCCGAACCACTGCCCGGTTATCGTAAGGCGACCCCGATGGTGTATTGCGGATTGTATCCGGTGGACAGCAAAGATTACGGCAATTTACGCGATGCATTGGACAAGCTGAATTTAAATGATGCGTCGCTGGTATATGAAGCAGAAACTTCGCTTGCGTTGGGGTTCGGATTCCGCTGCGGCTTTCTCGGTTTGTTGCATATGGACGTAATCCAAGAACGTCTGGAACGAGAATATCAGTTGAATTTGATCACGACAGCACCTTCGGTTATTTATCATGTCTATACCACGGACGGAAACATGATCGCAGTAGACAACCCCGCTCATTTGCCTGATCCGACGGTAATTGATCATATCGAGGAGCCGTTTGTAAAGGCTACCATCATGCTACCGTCCGATCTTGTCGGAGCCGTCATGGAACTTGCGCAGGAACGTCGCGGTGAGTATCATACAATGACATACATTGACGAGACTCGGGTCGCACTCGAGTACTATTTACCGTTGAATGAAATCATTTACGATTTCTTTGACAAGCTGAAATCCGGAACACGGGGCTATGCGTCTTTGGATTATGAGCTCTTTGGGTATAGACCGGCGGATATGGTCAAACTCGATATTCTGCTGAATGGAGACTTAGTGGATGCGTTGAGTACTATCGTTCACCGAAGCTCGGCACCGTCACGCGGTCGGGCACTGGCATTGAAGCTGAAAGATATTATTCCGCGCCAAATGTTCGAAATTCCGATTCAAGCGGCAATAGGCAATAAAATTATTGCTCGTGAAACCGTTAAAGCGATGCGCAAAGATGTACTTTCAAAATGTTATGGCGGCGATATCACACGTAAACGCAAACTGCTCGAAAAACAAAAAGAAGGTAAGAAGCGCATGAAGCAGGTCGGCAGCGTTGAGATTCCGCAAGAGGCGTTTATGGCGATTTTGAAAGACGATTAAGATGAGCACAGGAATTTATGTTCATATTCCTTTTTGCGCAAGCCACTGTCATTATTGCCATTTTTACTCTGCCGTGGTTCGCGAAGAAATGTATGATTTTTACTTGGCGGCATTGTTGAAAGAAATTGCCAATCGACCGCTGAGTTCCTTTTCCGATCATGTGGACAGCATTTACTTTGGGGGCGGGACACCGTCCCTTTTTGGCGTGCAACGAATTCATGACGTGTTATTGGCACTCCGTGAACGCTTTGCTGTACAGAACACCGCGGAAGTAACTTTGGAAATGAATCCCGACGGGATCACTCGCAGTGATTTAGAAGCTTACTATGCGGCAGGGATTAATCGTTTAAGCGTAGGGGTACAAACCTTTCGTGATGATTTACTGCAGCGGATCGGACGTATCCACCGCGCGCAGGACGCTCGACGGGTTATCAAAGATGCGGCATACATCGGTTTTAAAAATATCACTCTTGATTTAATGTATGGTCTTCCCGGACAATCCGCCGCCGATTTTAAAGAGTCGCTCGTGAAGGCGGTGCACTTACCGATCACGCATATTTCCGTTTACGGATTGATTGTTGAACCGGGGACTTTATTTGCTCGGTTGGCAGAACGAGGGCGCTTGGTCTTGCCGCCGGAAGAAACCGAATGGGAAATGTATCAGACTATGGTACGTACGCTACCGCAATATGGTTTCTCTCGTTATGAAATTGCCAATTTTGCAAAATCAGGCTACGAAGCAGTACATAATCAAAAATATTGGCGCTATGAACCGTATATCGGGTTCGGTGCGGCCGCTGTTTCCTTTGATGGAAATGTTCGCTACAGCCATGTTGCGGATTGGCAGGCCTATATAAAGCAGATCGACAGTGCGCGATGGATACCGCAAGACGTAGAAAGCATTGACCGTCAAACCGCAATGGAAGAATATTGCTTCATGAATTTACGCCGTCGGAGCGGTATTTCCATGTCCTCGTTTGCCACTAAATTTGGTGTTACACTTCAGGAAACTTATGGAAAAGAATTACAAACACTGCTGGAAGAAAGGCTTTTGTATCGTGCTACCGCCGATACGATAACACTTACACGCCGTGGCGCAGAAGTGGCTAACCAAGTGTTTACTTACTTTATCCGCACATAAAAACAAAATAATTTGACTTTTTCACCTTTTCATGATAAATTATGTAATAGATTTAGCACTCGACGGATAAGAGTGCTAATAAGACAGAGGTGATAACGATGAAAGAACGTAAACAAATTATTTTACGTGCGATCGTTCAAAGCTATATTGCCACTGCCGAGCCGGTCGGCTCACGTACGATTGCTCGAATTTATGATTTAGGTATCAGTCCGGCTACCATACGTAACGAAATGCAGGATTTGGAATGGATGGGGTATTTAGAGCAACCGCATACTTCTGCCGGCCGTATTCCTTCACTAAAGGGGTATCGGTTTTATGTGGACAGCCTAATGCAACCGGGTGAAGTCAGTCGGGAAGAAGCGACTGCGATTAAGGACTGGTTTACCTTTGAGAACACGCAAACACAAGAAATTTTTAGTGAAGCGGCTCGTATTTTATCAGGCCTGACGCATAATCTTTCGTTGGCTGTGACAGATGAGTCGCAACATGCGGTTTTCAATTACATCCAATTTTTACCGCTGGATGACAACCGCGCCATTTTGCTCCTCGTAACGACTGACGGCAGCGTGGATCATTCCACGTTTATAATGCCCGCCGGGGTGACGTTGTTGAAGTTGCAGGATTTTGCGTTGCAGCTGAATCGCGCGTTACATGGGCGTGAATTGCGGGAGATTACTACAGAACTTATGCAGGAATTGCAGCAGGACTTTTGGGTCGAACCCCAAGTGATGTTCAGTACGCTGGATACGATTCAGAACACGGTCGGCAAGAATCGCGAAATTTTTACCGACGGTGTCAGTGAGTTAATTCGCCAGCCGGAGTTTAAGGACTTGGGCAAGTTGCAAGAGTTGATGCAACTTTTGGAAGAGAGCAAGCAACTCGCTGATCTTATAAGCCATTCGCCGTCGACTGCGCTTACAGTACGCATCGGGCCGGAAACGGGGATTGCCGCATTGCATAACTATAGTGTGGTACAAGCACAATTTTTTGATCAACAAAAACTGGTAGGTAGCGTAGCGGTCATCGGGCCGACACGCATGGAATATGATAAAATTGTTTCGCTGTTGCATATGATGCAGCAAAAAGTGAATTTCGTCTTACGAACAGGAAAAGCAGATGGAGATGAGGTGCGTTAATTGAATCCGGAATACAAGGAAGAACAAAACAAAGCAACCGAAGTCGATGGAGATACGGTTGACGAATCGAAAATTGTCGGTGAACAGGAAGACTCTGCATTCGCGGCAGAGATTGCTGAGTTGACACAAAAGTGGGAAGACAGTGAACGCTTACGCTTACGTTTGCAAGCTGATTTTGATAACGCCCGAAGGCGTTATCGTCAAGAGCGTGCAGAACTGAACGACAGCGCGCAAGCGGAAGTGATTACAAGTTTATTGCCGATTTTAGATGAGTTTGAAAGAGCCTTGTCACATCCTGTAGAAGGTGTAGATGAAAAATTTTTAGAAGGATTTCAGCTGATTTATCGTAAGTTGGTGGATTTACTGAAAGCCTATAAAGTGGAAGAAATCCTTGCTTTAGGTGAGCAGATGGATCCGAATTATCATGAAGCCGTCATGCGTCTGGCGACCGACGATAAACCGGAAGGGGAAATTACCGCGGTATTCAAAAAAGGTTACCGCATGAATGATAAAGTACTACGCGCAGCACAGGTGCAAGTAGCGCACCAAGAAGACTAAGGGGGAAATTTAGAATGGGAAAAGTAATAGGCATTGACTTAGGTACAACCAACTCGGTAGTCGCGGTTATGGAAGGCGGCGAACCGGTAGTTATTACAAATGCGGAAGGCTCGCGCTTAACACCGTCGGTCGTCGGCTTTTCGAAGACCGGTGAGCGTTTAGTGGGACAACTTGCGAAACGCCAAGCAGTATCCAATCCGGATCGTACAATCAGTTCCATTAAACGTCACATGGGAACCGATTATAAAGTAAACATCGATGACAAAGCGTATACGCCGCAGGAAATTTCCGCGATGGTTTTGCAAAAGCTCAAACAGGATGCGGAAGCATACTTGGGAGAAAAAGTAGAAAAAGCTGTTATCACGGTGCCGGCATACTTTACAGACAGTCAGCGCCAAGCTACAAAAGACGCCGGCGCGATTGCCGGTCTGGAAGTATTACGTATTATCAATGAACCGACGGCAGCCGCATTAGCGTATGGACTTGATAAAGATGAAGCGCACACCATTCTTGTGTTCGACTTGGGTGGCGGTACGTTTGACGTTTCCATTCTGGATCTGGCCGAAGGCGTTTTTGAAGTCAAAGCTACGCAGGGAAACAACCATCTCGGTGGTGATGACTTCGATAAAAAGGTTATGGACTGGATTATCGGAGAATTCAAAAAGACCAATGGTGTCGACTTGAGCCGGGACAAAATGGCATTGCAGCGTTTAAAAGAAGCAGCGGAAAAAGCAAAGATTGAATTGTCCGGCGTGCTCTCTACAAATATCAACTTGCCATTTATTTCGGCCGACTCCAACGGTCAGCCGATGCACTTGGACTTGAATCTTTCCCGTGCTAAATTCAATGAATTAACCGAAGATTTGGTACAGGCAACTATGGAGCCGACCCGTAAAGCGATTGCGGATTCGGGATTGGCAGTAAGGGACATTGACAAGATTCTTTTGGTTGGCGGATCCAGTCGTATCCCGGCTGTTCAGGAAGCGATCCAAAAAATCTTGGGCAAAGAACCCAGCAAAGGTATTAACCCTGATGAATCGGTAGCGATCGGTGCAGCGGTTCAGGCTGGCGTATTAGTCGGTGAAGTCAAAGACGTGCTGCTGCTGGATGTTACCCCACTTTCCTTGGGGATTGAAACATTGGGCGGAGTATTCACGAAAATTATTGATCGCAATACGACCATCCCGACGTCGAAGAGCCAAGTATTCTCGACCGCGGCGGATAATCAGCCTGCCGTAGACATTCATGTCTTGCAAGGCGAACGTAACATGGCAGCGGATAATAAGACGCTGGGCCGTTTTGAACTGAGCGGCATTCCTGCGGCACCTCGTGGAGTACCACAAATTCAGGTTACTTTTGATATTGATGCGAATGGTATCGTACATGTATCCGCTAAAGACTTGGGCACCGGTAAAGAACAGACAATTACAATTACGTCTTCGAGCGGCCTTTCCGACGATGAAATTGAGCGCATGGTAAAAGAGGCGAAATTGCACGAAGAGGAAGACGAAAAGAAAAAAGAAGAAGTGGAAGTTCGCAATAATGCCGACTCTTTAGTTTACCAAGGAGAAAAAACGCTGAAAGACCTTGGTGATAAAGTTGATGCGGCACAAAAACAAAAAGTAGAAACGGCGATTGCCGATCTGAAAGAAGCGCTGGCCGGTACTGATGTAGAGGCCATTAAAGCGAAGGCGGAAGCATTAAGCACACCGCTGCACGAGTTGGCAAGCAAGTTGTATGAACAGGCCAATGCACAACAACAGTCGCAGGCAAATAACGGTCAGCAACAAACAACGCAACAGGAGACGAATGACGGCACCGTCGATGGCGATTACAAAGTCATGGACGATGAAGATAAAAAATAATGACAGAGGAAGTTTGGCATGAGCGATCAGAATTATTATGACGTACTGGGGGTCAATAAGGACGCCAGTGCTGATGAGATAAAAAAAGCTTACCGTAAAATGGCTCGGAAATATCATCCTGATTTAAATAAGGATGATCCGAAAACAGCGGAAGCCAAATTTAAAGAGGTCAATGAAGCCTATGAAACGCTTTCGGATGAATCCAAGCGTGCGCAGTATGACCAATTTGGTCATACTGCGTATCAGCAGGCCGGTCAAACGGGCGGCTTCGGTGGTTTCGGCGGTTTCGGCGGAGCGCAAGGCGGATTTGGCGGATTCGGTGATTTGGGTGACATCTTCGGCAGCTTTTTCGGCGGTGGTGGAGCTCGGCAAACGGGGCCGATACGCGGCGCGGATTTGCGCTACGATTTGGAAATCACTTTGGAAGAAGCCGCTGTGGGCGTAGAAAAAGAATTTAGTATTGTCAAAGACGAAGTTTGCCCCCATTGTCACGGTGATGGTGCCGAACCGGGAACCAGCGTGCAAACCTGTCCGCAATGTCACGGTACCGGGCAGGAGCAAGTCGTACGGAATACGCCCTTAGGTCAAATGATGAGTGTGCATACCTGTTCGCGTTGCCAAGGTCGAGGAAAAGTTATCGAGTCTCCGTGTCATGAATGTCGCGGCAGCGGTAAAGTTCAGAAAAAACGTAAGCTTCGCGTGAAAATTCCAGCCGGTGTGGACACCGATTCGCGGATTCGTTTAGCCGGTGAAGGCGGTTTAGGAGAACGCGGCGGGGAAACGGGCGATTTGTATGTGTATATCTATGTTCAGCCACATGCGCGTTTCCAACGTCGTGGTGCGGATCTTTTTTGTGAAGCGGAAGTCTCGTTTCCGACAGCCGCTATGGGGGGGACGATTCAGCTCGACACGCTGTTCGGCAAAGTGGAGTTAAAAATTCCCCACGGCACTCCCGGAGGAAAGACATTTCGTCTTTCCGGTCAAGGACTGCCATCGTTGCGAAGCGATCGCAAAGGCGATTTAAATGTACGGGTCACGATCGGCGTACCGCGCAGTTTATCCTCCGAGCAGCGAGCGGCTTTGCTGAAATACAGCGAGTGCATGGGCGACAGCACCGTCAATAAAGAAGAACCGTCTTTTTTTGATAAACTGAAGGATAAATTGAATAATTAGTAAAAAAACGAGACGCGGACGCGCCTCGTTTTTCTTGCATGACAAGTAAAAAAACATTACAATGAATCAAATTACTAAATTGCGACGGAGAGGAAATCAATTTGAAGACAGTTTCGTTTTTAACCCTGGGTTGTAAAGTAAATCAGTATGACACCGATGCGATGCGCAGCCTTTTTTTTGCGCGCGGATATGAAGAGGTATCTGCGAAAGACAAAGCGGATATTTGTGTCATTAATACCTGTTCGGTAACGCATATCGGTGAACGCAAATCGCGTCAAATGATTCGTCGTGCCAAACGTTTGAATCCGCAGACAAAAATTATTGTGACGGGTTGCTATGCACAACTGGATCCGAAAACAATTCAACAAATTGACGGGGTTAATCTGATTATCGGTACGCAGGATCGAGCCAAGGTGGTCGATTTGATTGAGGCGTACGGATCTTCTTCACAAGCGCATAATGCGGTGCATGATATTTTTGAAACGAGTCAATTCGAAGAATTGAATTGGGCACATCCGGCTTCCAATCGTGCCCGTTCATACTTAAAAATTCAAGAAGGTTGCAACAATTATTGCGCCTTTTGCATTATTCCTTATACTCGTGGTAAATTGAAATCCAGAGGAGTGGAAGATATTTATCATGAAGCTCGAAGATTGGATGAGCAAGGATTTAAAGAAGTCGTTTTAACGGGTATTCATTTGGGGAATTACGGCGTGGACCTGGGACGGCAAGTGGACTTGGCTGACGTTGTCAAGATGCTGCTCGAGCGTACACATATTTCAAGAATTCGACTCGGTTCCATTGAATCGGTTGAGATTTCTGAAGAATTAGTGGATCTGATTGCCACGAATGAACGTGTATGTCCACATCTGCACTTGCCTTTGCAATCGGGATCGGAAGAAATTTTGCGGAAAATGCGCCGTCATTATCATCTGCAAGAATATGTGGATCTTATTTCATCATTACGTGCAAGAATTCCCGATTTGGCAGTTACTACTGACCTAATCGTAGGCTTTCCCGGCGAAACGGCAGAGCTTTTTACGGAAACGATGGCAACGTTGAAAAAATTGCGTTTTGCAGGTGTGCACGTGTTTCCTTATTCCAAGCGCAACGGTACGGCGGCAGCGAAGTTTCCGGATCAAGTTCCTGAAGCGGTTAAAAAAGAGCGAGTGCATGCCGCAGAAAAAGTGGCGGAGCAAACGGCCACTGATTATCGGCGCTTTTTTATCGGGAAAACCACGAATGTTTTATTGGAACAACAAACGGAAGATGGTGCATGGAAAGGCTTTACACCTCATTATTGCCAGCTAAAAATCAAAGGCGAGGGACTGAAAGCAGGTATGATTTGTTCGACACGAGTCGTCTCTGACGACGGAGCCATGTTGATCGGAGAAAGAATCGAGGAGGGGTAACCATGGAAGACTGTATTTTTTGTCAAATTGCAAACGGTACGATTCCCAGTTCGAAAGTTTTTGAAAATGATGATTTTGTTGCCTTCAATGACCTTGCACCAACGGCACCGGTACATGTTTTGGTGGTACCTAAACAACATGTTCAAAGCATCAATCAAATTACGGATGCCGAAACGGAAGACCAATTTGCACATTTTTTCAGCACCGTACAAGCGGTGGCAAGCCAACTCGGCCTTACCGAAAACGGCTATCGTGTCGTTATCAACACAGGTGCTGACGGTGGTCAGACGGTACCCCATTTTCATGCGCATATAATCGGCGGTAAGGCGTTAGGTTGGCCTCCGTTTGCAGATTGACAAATGCAGCATCGGGGCTTATAATTTTAATTAGTGCAATTGCACCCCATAAGACTATTTGGAGGGAGGGATATCAATGTCTGAAATCAGAGTTAAAAAGGGCGAGTCTTTCGATAGTGCTCTTCGCAGATTTAAACGTTCCTGCCAAAAAGCCGGGGTTCTTTCTGAAGTAAGAAAACGCGAACATTATGAAAAGCCGAGCGTTCGTCGTAAAAAGAAATCGGAAGCGGCCAGAAAACGTAAATTCAAATAACGAGAAGGTGAAAGTTGATGACCATTCAAGAAACCCTGCAGCGTGACATGAAAGAGGCCATGAAGGCCAAAGAAGATGGCAAGCTTGCACTCTCGGTCATCCGCATGGCTCGCGCCGCGATTAAAAATGCTGAGATTGACAGCTCTGCGCCTTTAGCAGAAGAAGATGTCATAGGTATTTTAGCGAAAGAAATGAAACTCCGGAAAGACTCTTTGGCGGAGTTTGAAAAATCAGATCGTCATGATCTGATCACGCAAACTAAAGCAGAGATTGAAGTATTGAGTCGCTATTTGCCGCAGCCTGTCAGTGTAGAAGAAGTAAGTAATATTGTTGCCGAAACTGCTTCTCGATTAGCGCCTGAAGAACGTAATATGGGAGCTTTGATGAAAGCAGTTATGCCTCGACTGAAAGGTCGGGCAGAGGGCAAGGTCGTCAACCAGGCTGTACGTGAATGGTTGGCCGGCAATAAATAGAATATTCGGTCAATGGGGACCTCAACTCGATATCGTGTTGAGGTCTTTTTATTGAGGAGGAACCAAATGAACATGTTACGCGATGAAGAACTGCTTTATGTCATTCCCGCAGGCAAATACGGTAAGGAAGGCGTGCTTTCGCTATTAGCACAGTACCCTGAAATTCAATATGTTTCCATTGTCGGGATTGATATGGCCGGTAACGATACCGATGAACGTATTCCGATTGAATTGTTTTTTAAAAATTATAACGACTTTTTCTCCGGTGATGCAGTACAAACCGATGGTTCATCGGTGGTTCTCCCCACGATTGCTACACTGAATAATGCTCGAATCGATATGATCGCAGACCCGGACGTAAACTGGGTGGTTGACTACAATTACGATCATTTGGATCCACAAACGGGAAAGCCGATCGGGACACTCCGCATTCCGGCCTTTTTGATCCACAATGGAGAAATGGTAGATGCCCGTTCGATCTTGAAACGCAGTATTGCGTATGTTGAACAGGAGATTTTAGATTTACTTTCGACGCATACGGTTCCGGGGATGGAACACGTTAATGTCAAAGAAATTGACGAGCTTTTGTTTACCACAGCGACCGAACTCGAATTTTGGGTAAAAACGCCGAGCCAGCCGATCGACAGTCGCGCATTGTCGGTGTCACAGCGTATGAAGGAACAATACTGGCAACGAACCCACGGAGCGGTTCGTACCGCGATGGAAGAATCCATTGAACTTTTAAAAAAGTTAGGTCTACAGCCTGAAATGGGTCATAAAGAAGTGGGCGGTGTAAAACCGCGCATTGATGACAACGGGCGTCTTATAAACATTCTGGAGCAGTTGGAAATTGACTGGAAATTTTCGTCCAGTCCGCTACAGACTGCAGATAACGAATTGGAAGCGCGTATTATTATTCGCGAAACATTTCGTAAACACGGTTTGGAAGTTACTTTTAAAGCGAAACCGATTCACGGTGTCGCCGGTAGCGGTAAACATACGCATATCGGCCTGTCTGCAAAAATGAAATCGGGTAAGGTGGTGAACTTGTTTGCGCCGAAAAACATGAAAGAAGACTTTGTAAGCGTACTCGGTTATGGCGCGATCATGGGCATTTTGAAAAATTACGAGGCAATGAATCCATTTATCAGTTCCACAACGGATGCATTAAATCGTTTACAGCCGGGATTTGAAGCACCGGTTTGTATTGTTACATCCCTCGGTCAAGCGCCGGAGATTCCGTCGCGAAATCGCACCATTTTGATCGGTTTAATCCGTGATCTTAAAAACCCGTTGGCTACTCGCTTTGAGTTGCGTGCACCGAATCCGTACACGAATACATATACTTGCATTGCCTTGTGCTACCTCGCCGCACTGGACGGCATTAAATATGCGGTGACGAGCGGTAAAACAACGGATGAGTTGTTGGCAGAATTGTCGAAAGCCCCGGGAGATAACGCCGATTATTTGGAAAAAGATCGAGCGTATCGCAGTGAAGAAGATGTCTTTGAAATGTTCACCGAAGAGGAACGTCAGCATCATTTCTCGCGTCCGCCGGCAACCGTTTGGGAAAACATCAAAATGTTGCGTGAGAATCCTGACAAACAGGAGGCGTTAGCGGCAGGAGATACGTTCTCGAAGCGACTGATGGAATCCTTTTTGACAGGGGTCGTCAACCGTTGGAAACTGGAATTGCACAATCGAATCATTAATGAAGCAATGCACCGTTTGTGCTCATATAGAGAATTACCGGCGGATAACGAGTTGGATCGTAAGCGTTGGAAAGAAATTGTTTCCCGTCGTAATGAACTTGCGAAAGACGATATCGGAAAAAAGAGTATTTTTACACAAATTCGCTCGTTGCTGGTGGAGGGCGATTATGATCAGGCCTCTGCAATGCAGATTGAAATGGATAAAAAGTTGCAGGAGCTGGATGATCTTTACCATACTTACAAAGAAAACATTTTTTAGCATTAAAAAGAAGCCGAGACAGCGTCTCGGCTTCTTTTTAATAGATGCATAAGGAATATGTTACAATAACTGTACGTAAGGAGTAAATAATGAATTATCGACAGTTTTTCAAACGGTTTTTATGGCCGCATTTTCCGGTTTACTTTTTGGGTATTCTACTTTTAATTGCAGTAGACGCATTGCAATTATGGGTGCCCAAATTACTGGGGGCCGCGATAGATGATATCAGTTTAGGGAAAACATATCTCGCCAGCTATGTGGGCAATATTTTGCTGTTGGGGCTGGCAATTTTAGTGTGCAAATTTGGCTACCGCCTTTGTATTCTCGGTCAAATGCGCAAAAGTGAATATTTGATGCGAGATGCAATTGTCAAAAAATCCATCCGATTACCGGTGCAATTTTACGAAAAACATGGTCCCGGCAAAATCATGGCTTTACTTATCAATGACGTAACGTCGATCCGAATTGCATTCGGTTTAGGGATGCTACTTTTGGTAGATGCGATCTTTCTAAACGGTTTGGCGCTTTGGATGATGGCAAGCCAAATCACATTAGAGTTGGCGGTGCGTGTTTTATTGCCAATGCCGCTAATTTTGCTGGCTGCAGTTTTGCTCGGACGTGTGGTACGTAAACGATTTCGTCATGTGCAGGACCTGTTCAGTAATCTGACCGAATATACGCAAGAACTGTTTCTTGGCCTGCCTATCATTAAAAGTCTTGTCGAAGAAGCATCCGTGGCACGATATTTTGCAACATTAAATGAAGAAAATATGCAGGGCAACTTATCACTTGCCCGCGTGCAAGCTGTATTTATACCGATGATTCGTATTTTACCGATGATTTGCTATGCAGTTTCACTTTTTATTTGTGGCAGACTGGTTATCAACGATGAAATTTCCGTCGGTGATTTTGTAGCTATAAACGGGTATATCGGTATGCTGATCATGGCCACGATGGGAGTCGGTGGCTTGATTGCGGTGATGAATCGGGCTTTGGGCTCATATGATCGTCTGCGCGAGTATTTTGAATGGCCGGAAGAACAGGCAACGGATGACTGCGCGGACCATCGAGACAGTGTGCCTGCACAAGCAAAGGTTCGCGCAGAACATCTTACCTTTACCTATCCCGAAGCGGACGCACCGGCGCTTTGCGATGTGAATCTAACTATTCCCGAAGGGGCATTTGTTGGGCTCGTCGGCGCACCGGGCAGCGGCAAGACTACATTTTTCAAATTGTTGCTTCGCTTGTACAATCCGCCGGCAGGTACGTTGTTTATTAATGACAAAGATGTGCGTTCGTACTGTTTAGAAGACTTGCGCGCGCTGAGCGGGTTTGTTCCGCAGGAGCAAATTCTTTTTTCAAAAACAGTGGCTGACAATATCACTTTTCCCGCACCCGCGCAGGAGCAGGATATGGATTATGTCCAACAGTTAATGGATGATACGGCGATTTCACTTTCTTTGCAGGATCGTTTACAGGGGCCAAGCAGCAAATTGCAGGAGGCAGGTACGGATCTCTCCGGAGGACAACGACAGCGTATCGGAATTGCTCGTGCTTTATATAAACGGGCCCCCTTGTTGCTTTTGGATGATGTTTTTTCGGCACTCGATTTTCAAACGGCTGCGATGATTGAAGAAAGTATTTTAAAACTGCGTCGAAAATATACGATCCTTTTTATTTCCCAGCGCATTGATGCCTTGCGTGATGCCGATATTATCTTCGTTTTTAAAGATGGACACATCGTTGAACAGGGCACTCATGAGGAACTGTGGAATCGGCACGGCGAGTATTACGTTTTATATCATCAGCAGGAGGCATAAGCGATGGCGAATAAACAACGAAAAAATCGCCGCGATTTGAAGCAACTCCGGCTCTTGTTTAATTATGCAAAACCGTATTACGGTTGGTGGGTATTGGCCGGAATATTGGTAGCGGTGACAGTGGGACTCGATCTGTTGCGTCCGTACTTATTAAAATACGCGATCAGCGATATATTTCCCGTGAAAGATCTTAACGCTTTATACAGGGTCGGTTGGTTGTATTTGACAACGGTATTTCTAAGCGTCGGACTTTTATATTTGTTGAATTTTTCTTTGCAATATGTGGGGCAAAATATTATTTATCGTATTCGTCAAAACGTTTTCGAACGCATTTTAGTGCAGTCGGAAAGTTCGCTGAAACGCTACAAAACCGGTAATTTAGTCACCAAGGTAACGAATGACACAGATGCGATTCGCGCTCTTTTTATCGAGGTTTTAATTCCTTTTTGCGGTGACTTTTTAATGATGGTCGGCATCATTGTAATTTTGCTGCAAATGCATATGCGCCTCGCCTTGGCATCTTTGACAGTAATGATTTTACTGGGAATTGCGGTATATATTTTCCGCCAATACAGCCGTCGCGCGTATCGCAAAGTGCGTTCCTGTATTTCTGTTTCCAACAGTTTTATTCAGGAAGCGATGAGCGGTATCATGATTGTCAAATCATACAATGCGGAAAAAGCAGTAATTAAAGAGTATGATACGATTAATCAGGCCTATGTCACGGCAGGAATTCAAGAGGTCCGTACATTTTCCGTCTTTCGACCGTTTGTCGATTTTACTTATTTTATTTGTGTAGTGCTGATTTTAGGTTATACCAATTTTGCCATCGATATTACGGATGCGGCACTCGTGTTTGTTTTCATTCAGTATATTGAGAAGTTTTTTGCTCCGGTTCGCGGCATGGCAGAACGCTACAATACCTTGCAGTCTGCCTTGGCAGGGGGCGATCGCGTGGGCGAACTTTGGGAGCAAACGAGCGTGACGGAAATCGACGATCGCCCGGATTTTGAAGAGCCGTTCAGGTCTTTAGAGTTTGAGAATGTCTGGTTCCACTATGGTGACGAGGAAAAATGGGTGCTGAAAGATGTTTCCTTCCATGTCGATAATGGAGAGTTGGTGGGTATTGCTGGCACGTCAGGGGCAGGTAAAACGACAGTGATGTCGCTTGCATTGCGCATGTATATTCCGCAACGGGGACGTATTCTTTTAAACGACAAACCGATTGAAGATTATTCGATTACATCCACACGTACACTCTTGGGTTACGTTTTTCAAAATCAGCATTTGTTTAAAGGCACGGTGGCGGAAAATATCAGCTTACATAATCCGACGTTAACACCGGAACGGATTATTCATGCCTTGCAAAAAGTAAATCTTTGGGATGAAATTCAACAATTACCGCAAGGTATTTATACCCAGGCGGGATATCTGGGGAGCTTTTTTTCGGCGGGAGAGCGACAGTTGTTATCGTTAGCTCGTGTGATGGCGCGACGGTATCCGGTGTTGGTTTTGGATGAAGCGACCGCGAATATGGATAGCGCTACGGAAGAAAGAATTCAAAAATCCCTAGCCGGTATTCGCGGTGAACGTACGATTCTTTTGATTGCACATCGCTTGTCGACGATTCGGAATGCGGATCGTATTTATGTATTTCAGGAAGGTCGGATTATTCAGACCGGTACTTATCAGGAATTGGCCAATACATCAGGATACTTTCGGGAGTTGTTGGAATCGTGAAAAAAGAAATTTCCAGCTTACAAAATCCGCATTGGAAACGGGTTTGTGCGCTATCTCAACGTAAATATCGTGAGCAGTACGGTGCGTTTCTGGTGGAAGGTGCACGTGCTGTGGAAGTCATCTTGCAATCGGCCGATTTGCAATATGAGATCTGGGCTACCGAGACAGGTCTGCAGGTGAGTGGCCTTACCATAGCGGAAAAGACGCCTCTTTTTATAGTGCCTTCGAAGATGTTCAAAGCACTCGCGCAAACGGAATCCAGTCAGGAAATTGCAGCAGTTGTAAAAATAGCAAGCTTACCGAAGGAAACAGACACAAAATCAGGTCCCATTGCAGTATTGTGCGGTGTTCAGGACCCCGGAAATGCGGGGACAATAGTCCGCCTTGCGGCAGCGGCGGAGTGTGCTGCCGTTTGGACAACGAAAGGCACTGTCGATTTATTTAACGATAAAGCCGTGCGCAGTTCCATGGGGACTATTTTACAAATTCCTGTGGTGCAGCAGATTGTTCCGAAAGATTTATATGATGCGGCCCGCAAACGGCAGATGCCGCTTTGGGCTACCACACTTGGTGAAAGTGTATCGTATGAAACGATGCCTTCACAGCGTAATGTTTTTTGGCTTTTCGGTAACGAAGGTAAAGGCATTCCTGAAGAAATTTTACAGCAGGCCGATGCGCGTTTCCATATTCCGATATCGCCTACTGTAGAATCACTTAATGTAGCCATGGCGGCAGCGATTATTTTATTTCATCATCGCTTGGTGAGGAAAGGGACAGGCTATGACGGAACCTCTCGAAAATTGGCTAAAAGCATGGAAAAATAATGCCCTTGATCTGACTGAATTGGGAAAAAATATTCGGGAGTATTATGGTTTTACGGATATTAATCGCCTTTGCTGGGATGACAATCGCGTTCAGCGACAGGGGTTTCCCGAGGTGGTATTGGCCAGCGGAAAAACGTAAGAACAGCTTAGAGAGTTACTTTCATATGCAATAAATCAAAGCAAGCCCTTGCTTTTGACTCGGTTGAGTAAGGAAATGGGCGAATATTTACATACACTCGCACCGCAAGCTAAATGGGACGAGATTGGACGTGTATTTGCGTACGGCCACTGTTCCCATCAAACCATACGCTCTTTTGTGGCGGTAGTAACCGCCGGTGCCGCTGATGAAAGTGTAGCTCGTGAAGCGGTGGCAACACTTGAGTTTTTAGGCATTCCCGTGAAAGCATATTATGATCGCGGTGTGGGGGCATACATCGCTTGCTGGCAGTTTGTAAAGAACTGAAGGATGCGCAAGTTTGCATTGCGATTGCCGGTATAGAGGGCGCTCTCCCTACGGTGATAAGCGGATTAATTCCGGCCCCGGTGATCGGAGTGCCGACTTCGGTGGGGTACGGTGTAGCGCAAAACGGCATGACGGCTCTTTTCGGGATGCTTACCAGCTGTGCAGATAAAGTCGCAGTGGTGAATATTGATAACGGTTATGGTGCTGCCCGAGTGGCTGCAGCAATTTGCCGAGAAAAGGATCCGTCATGAAACAATTGGAGACTAATCTGGATGACATGACGCCGGAAACGCTTGCCTATGTGCAGGAACGACTTTTGGCGGCAGGTGCGCTGGATGTTTGGTATATCCCGATTGTTATGAAAAAAGTCGTCCGGCAGTTACCTTGTGTGTGCTTTGTGATGAAAAGCAATCGCAAGCGCTGGTTGACTTCATCTTGCAGGAAACAACCAGTTGGGGAGTACGCGAATTTACGTGTGAGCGAACGGTTTTACCCACGCAAGAAACAGAGATTTCCTTGTACGGTGAATCGGTGCGCGTGAAGTACGCTCGCGCAGAAAACAAGTACAAATGTAAGTCGGAGTATGAAGATTGTGCCCGTATTGCACGAGCGCAAAACATACCATTACGACAAGTGCAAGCGGAAGCGAAAATGAAAGGGGAAGATAGGCTTGCCAAATGAGTCGCCGGATGCTCTGCGTCAGAAATTGGCTCAGCGTCTGAAGCAATATGATATAATAATAACTAATACAAAAGCGATCCCGTACGGTATCCAGTGGAAAGTTGTGCGCGCTGAAAAGACGGCAATTTTAAACACTTATCACGGTAAAAAAGGCTTCCGACTGGTGATCCAAACCAAGGATCCTGAATGGAAAGAAGAACTGGAAGCCCTGGCAACCAATCTTAATTCGTCTGGCGCGGAAGCGAAGAAAACCAAAGCGGCAACGGAAGATAGAAAAGTAATTGACACGCATGTGATCGGTTGTGATGAATCCGGCAAGGGGGATGTACTGGGACCGCTTGTTGTCGCAGCCGTGTACCTTACCAAAGATCAGGCTCGAGAAGTAGTATCATGGGGCGTTCGTGACAGTAAAGAACTGACCGATCTCCAAATTACGAAATTAGCACAACGTTTTCTGGATCAATATGAGGATCAAGCTGAAATCACAATACTTGCTCCGCAATTATATAATGAAAAATATGCCGCTTACCAAAAAAACGGCAAAAACTTGAATGATCTTTTGACTGATTTGCATTTCGCCAATATGAAAAAATTATTACAGCGTTTTCCTGCTGAGCAAATTATTTTGGATCGTTTTGCTCGCGAAGAACTAATGCAAAAAAAATGGGCGACGGCGCAAATTACCGTGCCTCTTTTGCAAACGCCTCGCGGCGAACGATACCCTGCGGTGGCAATGGCGTCTATCTTGGCCCGTGCCGCATTTGTAGATACGCTGGCAGCGTTGGGAGAAAAGTACCATACACAACTTCCCAAGGGGGCGTCGTTTATGGTGCGCCAGTTCTTGGTAAGTTTTGCACAAAAACATGCACAAAAAGACTTACAAATGATCGGCAAATGGCACTTCTCAACGTTTGATCGTTATCGATAAGGAGCCAATATGAAATTTTTAATTGTGAATGCGGATGATTTTGGTTTACATCCGTCTGTCAATGAAGCGATAGCGCGCGGTTTTCAAAACGGAATTATTACCAGTACTACCCTATTGGCGGGTGGCGCCGCTTTTGAAGACGCAATCGCCGTAGCAGAAACATTACCGCGACTCGGAGTGGGCATTCATACTGCGTTAGTCGGTGGGATAGACCCGGTGGCGGATCCGGCGGAAGTCAAAAGTTTGCTTGACGAAAACGGTAAATTATTGGCCGACTATGGTGAATTCATTCGCCGCGATTTGGCCGGAGAAATCGATTACAATGATGTGTATCGGGAGCTTTCAGCCCAATTTGAGAAAATTGCGGAAACAAAATTAACTATTACACATGTCGACGGACACCAGCATTTACATGTCTGGCCACGTGTCTTACCGATTGTGTTGACCTTATGTGAGAAATATCATATTCGTGCGATGCGCATTCCGGCCGAAAATATTCGCTACGGTAAACATCTTGCGGATTGGCGTCGTTTGTTTGGAAAAACGGGCCTTACCGTGTTAGCAAATCGGGCACGACGTAAAATACGTGCAGCCGGAATGGCGACGACCGAACATTTTTGGGGGATGATGGATGGCGGTCATTTGACGGAACGCAAATTGTTGCAACTTTTCCCACAATTGCAAGACGGTTTCCATGAATTGATGTGCCATCCGGGCAGCAGCAATCTTTATCTGGGAGCTCAATATGGCTGGGAATATAACTGGGAAAAAGAGTACCAGGCGTTAACTTCACCAAATGTTTATGAATTATTGATGCATGAAGGCATTCACAGAATCAATTTTGGAGTGATCGGCGCATGAATCATACCGTCCGTAACGGTATTTTATTATTTGCACTGATTGCAATTGTGACCTTTTGCACGGTGTACTTTACTATCGACTTTACTACCTGGCACGCACTTACGTATTTTTCCTTTTCCAATATTTTACTGGCGCTTGGAATTTGGAGTGTCGGTATGTATTTTGACGGTCTGCGTTTGCAACGTCTTGTGGCAATGAACGGTTATAAAGTGCGTTTGATCGGCATTATGCAGGTGATTTTCGGTAACTACTTTATGGGATTGCTGACCCCCGGCGCTGCCGGTGGTGCTATTGCACAAGTACTGATTTTGCGAAGTATCGGCGTACCGGTGGCTAAAAGTAGTATGATCGTTATCATTCGCACCATTTTTTCGATTTTGTTTTTGGTGTTTGCGTTACCGTTTGTCTTTTTCTTTGATCATTTGGATATTCCGTATATCGGAAACAGCACTTTATTTTATATTGCGATAGCTTTTTTATTGGCTTGTTTGTTTGGGTTTTGGTTATTTTCCGGATCTTCTGGCAAAAAATGGACATTTGTTATGCTGCACACTTGCGGTTTTTCCAAGCAACGTATTCGAAAACTTTTGCGTTTTCTGGATGATTTAACCGTTACTTTACAGATCATGAAAGATAGTCCATGGGATACGTTCCTTGTCTTTCTTTATTCCGGACTTAGTTTGTGTTGTATTTACGGAATCTTACCGGCTTTGCTTTGGAAAAGTAATGCCGCAGTCAGCAACTTGTTCCTGTTAGGGCGTATGATCGTATTGAATTTTATGCTCTACTTCGCGCCGACACCTGGTGGCACCGGTATTGCTGAAGGATTTTTTGTACTTTTGTTTAAAGGATATGTGCCTCGGGGTACGGTAGGTTTACTTGCCGTCATGTGGCGTTTTATAGCGGAGTATATTCCGTTCTTTTTAGGCATGTATTTTATGTTAACTCTGTTCGGAAAAAAATATTTATTGGGGAAGACTCAAGATCCGGGACACTTACCCCAGCGGTTGGAGGAGTAAAACGCAGTGGATAACTCAAAAGATACCCAATTCTATTTAGTCGATGAACGTATATTGCCGGAAGCTATCAAAAAAACGATCCAAGTAAAAAATCTTCTCAGCAACGGCGAAGCGAAAACGATTCATCAAGCTGTGCAAATGGCGGATTTAAGTCGCAGTGCGTACTATAAGTATAAAGATCGCGTGGAACCTTTTTATGAGGCGATTCAAGGACGAGTGTTCAGCGTTTCCATCATGATTTCGCATGAGGCGGGGGTCTTGTCTCGCGTATTACAATTGATCGCACGGGAAAACGGAAGTATTATCACCATTAATCAAGGAATTCCATTGCAGGATATCGCTAATGTAACGATGTCATTTGAAACTCGACATATGAAGATAAGCGTCGAGGATATTATCAAACGCATCGGCCGGATTAAGGGCGTTAAGGAAATAACTTTGATCGGACACGAATAAGGAGGCAGCAATGGAATCAATATATATTGGTCTGTTGGGACTGGGGACGGTTGGATCCGGCGTTTTAAATACCTTAGAAAAAAATCGTACGATCATTGAAGAGGATTTGGGTAGCCCGATTCGGATTAAACGCGCGCTTGTCAAAAACGTTAATGAATACGGGCACTTAAATATTCCTTCCGATTTGACCATTACCGATGATATCAATGACATTTTGGATGATCCGGATATTTCGATTATGGTTGAAGTTATGGGAGGCATTCATCCGGCCAAAGAATTTATTTTGGAAGCTCTTCGGCGGGGTAAAAGCGTAGTTAGCGCCAATAAAGATCTGGTTTCGATGCACGGCCCTGAAATTGTCTCTGCGGCCGTTGAAAATGCTGCCGATTTTATGTGCGAAGCAAGTGTCGGCGGCGGTATTCCGATTTTACTGCCGTTGCAAAAATCTCTGAAAGCAAATCAAATTACAGAAATTGTCGGAATCATCAACGGAACTACGAATTATATTCTTACGGAAATGACCGAAAAAAATATGTCGTACGGGGATGCGTTGGCGAATGCGCAAAAACTGGGATTTGCCGAAGCGGATCCGACGGCAGATGTCGGCGGGTTTGATGCCGCCCGCAAAATTGCTATTTTAAGCTCCATCGGTTTCCGAGCCAATGTGACCAGCGACGACGTTTCTGTTGAGGGAATTGAATCAATTGACAGTAAAGATATTCAGTTTGCCAAAGAATTCGGTTATGTCATCAAATTATTGGCTGTAGCCCGACAACAATCAGAGGGAGTTGCGGCAGCAGTATATCCTGCATTTGTACCACAAGATCATCCGCTGGCCGCGGTACGTGGTGCGTATAATGCTGTCTACATTGTAGGTAATGCGGTTGATGACATCATGTTTTACGGTAAAGGCGCCGGTTCATACCCGACGGCCAGTGCCGTATTGGGCGATGTGCTGGAAATTGCGGATCACTTGCACCATCATGCAACCGGAAAAAATGCGTGGCTGAAAGAGAATAATCCGGCACATTTTATGGATCCCAACTTTTTACGGTCGTCGTACTATTTTCGTCTTATTGTTGACAATGCACCCGGCGTTCTGTCGGAGATTTCACAATGCTTTGCACAGGACGGCGTGAGCATAAAAACAATGTGGCAACGAGGAAATTTGGAAGAGACGGCGGAAATTGTAATGGTTGTTTACCCGGCAGGAGATACGGCGGTTAAAAACGTGCGGGCAAGGTTGCAAAATTTGAACTGCGTACGTGAAATCGCCAATGTTTTACGAGTGCTTGAGGAAAGCGGCAATGGCGACCGTTAAGATTCGTGTACCGGCGACGACGGCAAATCTCGGGTGTGGTTTCGATGTCTTCGGAATGGCGTTGGACTTATATAATGAAGTCACCTTTATTCCCGGCGGGGGGGCTCTTACCGGTGAAATACATGGGGAAGGAGCGGATACGCTCGTATTTAACGAGCAGAACCTTTTCTATAAGAGCATGAAGTTTTTCGCTACCCATTACGGAGTTGATTTACCCCACGGACATCTGGTGATGGAACATCGTATTCCCATGGCAAGAGGCTTGGGGAGTTCTTCGGCGGCGGTAGTAGGCGGAGTGTTTTTAGCCAATCAAATTACCGGCCTGCAGCGTTCGAAAGAAGAACTTTTGCCTCTGGTGGTGGCATTGGAAGGCCATCCTGATAATGTTACGCCTTGTCTCTTGGGGGGCTTTTGTTCAGCACATCATATTGATGATGATTGGCAGATTTCCCAATGCTCTGTGCCGTCCGACTGGCGTTTTGTAGTCGTATCGCCTCGCTCGGAAGTATCGACGCAAAAGGCGCGGGCGATTATGCCACAGACGGTTTCGTTGCAAGATGCGATTCAAACCATTTCCGGAGCGGCCGCGTTGATCGGTGCATTGGTGAACCGACGCCCTCAACTTTTACAAACGGCATTTGCCGATCGTTTGCACGTGCCGTACCGACTGACATTAATCCCACATGGCAGAGAAGTATTGGAGGCCGCTTTGCAAGCGGGTGCGTACGCATCGACTATCAGCGGTTCGGGCAGCACCTTATTGGCAGTTAGTGATGAGAATCATGCCACTGCTGTAGGGAAAGCCATGAAAATGGAATTTGGTGAAGAGGAAGCGGCGCAAGTGCATATTGTCACGGTTTGTGCCGACGGTGTAGCGCTGATTCCCCTTGACAAAGAGACGCAAAATTAATATTCTATAATAAGATGTCGGGACGTAGCTCAGTTTGGTAGAGCGCTACCTTGGGGTGGTAGAGGTCGCATGTTCAAATCATGTCGTTCCGACCACCTTAACTGGTCCCCTCCTTGTCAGAGGTACCGTGTCAAGGATACATCAGCCAAAGAGGACGGGCTAAGGTCTCTTTGGCTTTTATTTTTAACAAAAGGAGAGCGATGTAAATGGAAAAAACATTAGTATTAGTTAAGCCGGACGGAGTTCAGAAAAAAATCTGCGGCGAAGTTATCTCGCGTTTTGAACGCAAAGGGCTTTCGATCGATGCCATTCGCATGGAACAGATCTCGCCGGAATTAGCGAAGAAGCATTACGCTGTACACGAGGGCAAACCGTTTTTTGACGGTTTGATTCAATTTATTACTTCGGGTCCGTTGCTGGCGATGGTAATCAGCGGTGAAAATGCCATTGCAGCCGTGCGCCAAATTAACGGTGCAACGAATCCGATCGAAGCGGTACCGGGCTCGATTCGTGGCGATTTTGCGACATCGATTGATGAAAACATTGTGCATGCATCGGATGCTCCGGAAACGGCAGCACAGGAAATCGCACTCTGGTTCCCGGAACTGTAAGGAGACTATATGTCTAAGGTATACACAAAAACGGGTGATAATGGGACGACGGCGTTATATACAGGACAACGCCTTCCCAAATACAGCACTCGTGTCGAAACGTACGGGATTATCGATGAAGCACAGGCTGTTTTAGGCATGGCTCGCGCAGCGGCCCACCTACAAGAAGTCAAAGATGATATTTACGCCCTGCAAAAAGATCTGTGGATACTGATGGCAGATACGGCCAGCCTTGGTAAAGATCCGGACATTACTGATGAACGGGTCGAAGAATTGGAACAAATGATTGATAAGTACGATGCACGTCTGGAGCCGCTTACTAAATTTTTAGTTCCCGGTGAAACCGCGGCTGAAGCATTTCTGAATGTTGCCAGAACAGTAGTGCGTCGTGCGGAGCGCTCTTACTGGAAATTGCATGCAGAAGAAGGCGAAGAGGTTAACGAAGTCGATATTCGCTATTTAAATCGTCTTTCCGATGTATGCTATATTTTAGGACGTGCAGAGTCAGAATTGAAATAAAAACAACTCCCACAGGGAGTTGTTTTTTATTTTATTTGTCATTTGCCGGTTTACCGTTTTCCTGTTCTTCCTGTTCTTTAAGTAAAGTTTCGGCCGGACTCGGATAGAAGAACAGGCAGTGTGTCGGTTGAAACTCTTCACTCGCCGATTTTTCCATAATGAAACGCGTAATTTGTTCTTCAAACGCTATAATATCTTGCGGTTTTATCACAGTATCTTCTACCAATACTGTGATATAATCTTTGACTTCCGGAGCGTTTTCGGGAACTTCTGCACGATCCAAAGGGATGCCCAGAATGATTCGGATAGTTGCGGCATACGCATCGCTCGCATCAAAAATAGTAGCGCGATACGTATGTTGCCATAGAGTGCGCATTAAATCTACGCGATAGGTCTTCTTGTCTGCCATTTATTGCACCTCATTGATTTATTTCTATTATTATAGCTGATTTTACTTAAGATCGCCATTAAGGAGGAAGAGGAGTGGGATCCATTACGATGATATTAGGCGGTGCCCGTAGCGGTAAAAGTGCTTATGCCGAAATGATTTTAGAGCAACATTCGGCGGTGAGCAAGGGCTACATAGCAACCGCCCGCGTTTGGGATGAAGAAATGGCGTTGCGGGTACGTTGGCACCAGGAACGTCGACCCGATGCGTGGCAAACGTTTATGTATGACCCTCCTAAGTCGAAATCTTTAGGAGAGATCCTACAAGTTTGCGAAGTCTATCTGTTTGACTGTGTTACAATGTATGTAAATAATTTATTAATGGACCGTTTAACGGAAGAGGAGCTTACTCCCGGCAACAACATTTCAAAAGAACGCTTACAGATCGTCACGGAAGCAGTTGAGATGGAGATTCAAAAACTTATCGACACGATTGTTTCCAGTGACAAAGACTTTATTTTTGTTTCCGATGAATTGGGTCTGGGAATCGTGCCGGATAATCCGTTAAGCAGGGTCTATCGAGATTTAGTCGGTTTGGCCAATCAGCGTTTAACTGCGCAAGCACAACGGGTTGAATTTGTGCTTTGCGGGATTCCGAAACGGATCAAATAAGGAGGACGCATGGCAAAAACAATTATGTTTCAAGGCACCAGCTCGCATGTGGGTAAAAGCATTTTAACGACAGCGTTGTGCCGTATTTTATTGCAAGATGGATATAGTGTGACACCATTTAAAGCACAGAATATGGCTTTGAATTCTTACGTTACGAAGGCCGGTGATGAGATCGGCCGCGCGCAAGTCGCACAAGCGGAAGCGGCGGGGATGGATCCCATCGTGCAAATGAATCCCGTGCTCTTAAAGCCATCCGGAAATCAGACATCTCAAGTTGTCTTAATGGGGAAACCGGTTGGAGTTTACAGTGCGCGTGAATACCATGAACACTATAGTCTGACTGCGTGGGATAAAGTCAAAGAAAGTGTGGATTATCTGCGGAACCATTTTGATGTAGTGGTGATTGAAGGCGCGGGAAGTCCCGCTGAGGTGAACCTCAAAGCGACAGATATTGTCAATATGCGTGTAGCGCTGGAATTGAATGCGCCGGTTGTTCTTGTCGCCGATATTGATCGTGGTGGCGCGCTGGCTGCTGTGGTAGGTACTTTGGAATTACTGTCTTCGGAAGAACGTGCCCATGTAAAAGGAATTGTTATTAATAAGTTCCGTGGTGATATTAAGTTATTGGAACCTGCCATCGATTTTTTGGAAGAGAAAACCAAAATTCCCGTGCTTGGAGTGGTGCCTTATCTGCAAGATTTGGGGATTGATAACGAAGATTCCGTATCCTTGGCAGACAAAAAGCTTTCAGCACAGGCAAAAGAACTTGAAATCGCAGTTTTACAAACACCGAAAATTTCCAATTTTACGGACTTTGACGTATTCAGTCATGAACCCGATGTAGAAGTGCGTTACGTTCGTCGCGGTGACAGTATCGGGCATCCGGATGTGATTATTTTACCGGGCAGCAAAAATACGACAGAAGATCTTTTGTATCTGCAACAGTTTGGTTATGTAGATGAAATTCGTCGTCTTGCTAAAGAAGGTACACCTGTCATAGGAATTTGTGGCGGTTACCAAATGTTGGGCGAAGAGATTACGGATCCGCAACACGTCGAAAGCAAATACGACCGCATCGATGGCATCGGACTTTTACCGCTTTCCACAGAGATGGCAGGAACTAAAACTACCAATCAGGTCAAATTCTCCTGTCGCGATTTTTCTTTTTTAGATTTACATGCGAATTGGGATGACCTTGCGGGCTACGAAATCCACATGGGAAAAAGCGTTTTTACCCATCATGACACGGCTGCTTTTCACATTACTGAACGCAGCTTGCATGAAGTTGATATCCAGGACGGCTTAGTAACCGCAGACGGTAATTGTTTCGGAACCTACATTCATGGCATTTTTGATAATGATGAATTGCGCCGAGGCATTTTGAACGCGTTACGAAAGAAAAAAGGTTTAGCGTCACTTCCGGTGCAATTTCGTTTACAGGAATATAAAGAATCCGAATATGACCGCTTAGCCGCTACGGTTCGCGAAGCATTGAATATGGATTTGGTGTATGAATTGCTGGAATTTGCACCGACGAAAAATGTCATAAAATGACAGCCTATTTATATTGTGCAGTGCCATTTCTGGCTCTGTTAGCGGATACTTTAATCGGTGATCCTCGCAGTCGCTTTCATCCGGTTGTTTTGATCGGCAAAGCGATAAGTTTTTGGGAGTCTGTTTTTTTTCGCCCCCGAGTCGGTGTAAAAAAAACAATTTATGACGGCGTATTTTTGGTCATCGCCGTTTTATTGAGTGTGGCCTTACCGGTGTATATTGTTCTGCTTATTTTGGCGGAAATTCATTATACAGCATACATTAGTGGTTGTATTTTCATCCTTTATATCACGATCACACCACAGGCTTTAGCTCGTGATGCAAAAAAAATTTATCGTTGCCTTGCCGATAAAAATCTTCCAGAAGCACGTCGTCAATTAAGTTGGATAGTGGGGCGTGATACGGCACATCTTGGAGAAAGTGAAATTGCCCGCGCTACGATTGAAACCGTAGCAGAAAATATTGTCGATGGGATCATTTCACCGTTGTTTTATTTTTGGTTGCTGGGACCGTTGGGGGCTGCTCTATATCGTGCGATCAATACCATGGATTCGATGGTGGGATATAAGAATGAGCGGTATCTGTATTTCGGTCGCGCGGCTGCAAAGCTGGATGATGTGGTCAACTGGGTGCCGGCTCGTTTGACGGCAGGATTATTGTTGGTGAGCAGTGCCGCACTGGGATTTTCAGCTCGGCAGGCATGGTTGATGATGCGTCGCGATGCGCATACACATCCCAGTCCGAATGGCGGTTACAGTGAAGCCACTGTTGCGGGCGCACTGGGGATTCGTCTGGGAGGCTATAATCAATACCAGGGGAAAACGGAATTTCGGAGTTACATGGGCGATCCACATGAGAAAATTCAGCGCTTTCATATTCGTAAGACAGTGCAGTTAATGTACACCAGTACTTTTCTCGGGACGCTTTGTATCACGTTGCTATTACTGCTGGGTGAATTATGAAACCTTTTTTAATCGGATTACAATTTTTAACACGTTTTAAAATCGTTCGTCAGGAAGTGTGGCCGGATGATCAATTCGGTGCTTCCGTTGCATATTTCCCCTTAGTCGGTTTGGTCATCGGAATTTTTCTTGCGCTGCTGTATTGGCTCACCGCAAGTTGGATAGATTCGTTTTTAATGGCGGTACTGCTTGTCTTAGCCGAAATGATTATTACCGGCGGCTTACACGCAGACGGATTTATGGACACGTGTGACGGCTATTTCTCGGGTCGCAACCGGGAACGGATGCTGGAGATAATGAAAGACAGCCGCGTCGGCTCGGAGGGTATTGTCGGATTTGTTTTTTTGGTGTTGTTAAAAATCGGTTTGTATATGAATATCTCCGGACCGCTTTGGCCGTTACTTATCATCATGCCGCTGATCAGTCGCTGGCTGATGAGCTGGACTATTGTACGTTTTCCTTACGCACGGACACAAGGAATGGGGAAGGCGTTTGCGGACAATGCTCCTGCATACACATTACAGGTAGCTACCGCTTGCCTTTTATTGGCGATCCCGGTGGGAGGACTTAAAAGCATTTTACCGATGCTTTTTGCCTTTGGTTGGATGCAATGGGCGAATATTCATTTCGTCAAAAAGTTAGGTGGCGTTACCGGTGATACTTACGGTGCCATTACAGAGACATCTGAAATTGTTATTTTATTGACTTGGCTATTGCAGGAACGGATCGGTGTATGGAATTTGTTGTAAAATCTCCGGGAGCATGCGGTGAATTAATTCAGGGGCAAATTGACGGACAAAACTTTTTAGTTACTTGTCCTATTGAACGATACTCCATCGCAACAGCTTGGCCCAAAACAATTGCCCATACTCATGAGCTTCCGTATAAAGCGCAACAAGCTGTAACGTTGACTAAAGAGTACTTAAAGATTGTGCAGGATATTGATGTGGTACTGTACTCTGAACTGAAGGATGGTAAGGGGATGGCCTCCAGTTCGGCAGATATTAGTGCGGTTTGTTTAGCGGTTGCCTTAGCCGCCGAGCGGCATTTGTCGATGCAGGAGCTGGCGCGTTTAGCACTGTCAATTGAACCCAGCGATGCCACATTTTATCCGGGCATTGTTCAATTTGACCATTTGCAAGGGCGTTTTTTACGGCCGCTCGGTCATTTTCCGGAAGCTTATATTTGTATTTTTGATCAAGGTGGAGTGATTGACACCGTGGAGTTTAACGCCCGGGAAGACTTGATCAATAAGCGTGCTATTAAGGAAAAAGAAATACAAAAAGCCCTTACCCTATTGATAGAAGGTTTACGTAAGGGTGATATGATAAAAATTGGAACAGCTGCTACGATGAGCGCCTATGCCAATCAGGAAATATTGCCGCGTCCGTATCTAGCGGATTTGCATGCATGGGGAAAAGAGTTGGGATCTAATGGTGTTATTGTTGCGCACAGTGGCACCGTTTGCGGGTTGCTGTTGACAGATCTTAAAAAGCTGGAAGATATTCGTAGTGGCCTGGCGGTTGAGTTTGGCAATACACTGACATTTTTAGACTGCGTAAAAGTTTATAATGGAGGCATACATTTTGTCCATAGATCTTGATGCACTTTATGCTTCGTTTCAACATGGCGGCAATATTTATGCCTTGCCGCCATCTGTACGGGAGCAAGTAGAAGACTTCAGTGCCAATATCAATCCGTTAGGCCTTTCGCCGGAAGGCGTGGAGGCGTTACAGGATTGGCCGACCTTGGCTTTGCATTATCCGGAACCGAATAATAGCACGTTACGAAAAGCAGTGGCTCGATTTTACCAATACGATGAGGCTGGAGTTGTGCTTGGCAACGGGGCTACAGAGCTTTTATTTACTGTCTTCAGGTATTGGCGACCGGCTACCGTCTGGATCCCTGTGCCGACATTTAGTGAATATTCACGGGCGGCCATTGCGGTCGGAGCGGAAATACGCCAAATTGCTTGGGAAGATCTTCCGAACAGCTTGACGCAGATGAACAAGGGGGATGTCCTTTGCATTTGTTCGCCTAACAATCCGACCGGCGTGTATACCGATGTAAGCCAACTAAAGCAGTGGTTGCAAGCAGCACGTACGCGTGGCGCCCGTGTTTTAGTAGACGAGTCATTTATTGATTTTAATCCTAATTTGGATACGGCCAGAAGTCTTCTCGGTAAATGCGATGACTTTGTAGTATTGCATTCATTGACAAAATTTTGGGGTATTCCCGGTTTGCGCGCCGGCGTCATGTTTGCTGCGCCTCAATTGGCGGAAACGGTGTATGCCGATCTCGACATTTGGAATGTCAATGCGCTGACCGCATCCTATTTAAAAGCGGCTTTTAATGATATAGAATATTTTCAAAATACGCAACGATTTGTCTATGAGGAAAAAGAACGCGTATATGAAAACTATGTAGCGCTTTCGGAATTTTTTGTATATCCGCCCACGGCTAATTTTATTCTGCTGAACTTACAAGGGAAAATCACTGCCGCTGAACTTACTGAACGCTTATTGGCGAAGGGGTTAATGATTCGCAATTGTGATAATTACCACGGCCTTGATGCGTACCATGTGCGGATTGCTATTCGCCAAGCGGCCGCCAATGACAGGTTGTTTACGGCGATTTCTAAGGAGGTATCGCGATCCAGGTGATTACACTTTATTTGATTCGTCACGGTGAAACCGTTTGGAATTTTTCCGGTCAGTATCAGGGCGTGACTGATGTCGCGCTGAGCGATTTAGGGCGTCGGCAGGCACAATGTCTGGTGGATTATTTTGCTGATTTACCTTTAGATGCCGTTTATGCGAGTGATTTGGAACGAGCAGTGGAAACGGCACAACCCTTGGCCGACGCCAAAGGTCTTATTGTTGAATTGCGTTCCGGATTAAGAGAAATCAATTTCGGTGATTGGGAAGGTCTTACTTACGAGCAGATTAATTCCAGGTGGCCGGGAAGTATTGAGCATATGTATGCCAATGCATCAAGCGTGCGTATCTCCAACGGCGAGTCTTTTGGTGATCTTCAACAGCGCGCCGCAAGAACGATCGAAGAGATCACTCGCGCTCATCCGGATGAGGCGGTAGCTATTGTATGCCACGGTGGCACCATTCGCTGTATTTTATGCACTTTACTGGGATTGGATCTGGATCTTGCATGGAATTTTCGGCAGGCAAATGCCAATGTCACCATGATCGAATATTATGGTGATCGAAACTTGTTGGCACTTTTAAATGATACGCATCATTTAAAGAAATTGTAAGTTAAAATCATAGTTTTTCAATACTTTTTATGGTAATATTATATTGAATAAATATACAGGAAGGCGTTATACATGGTAGGACAAACCCACCTTCCCAAACCGCAAGAACACTCTGCCATTTGGGTGCATAAAGATGAAAATGTCAGGTTTTTGAGCCGCTTTACCGGTGATAGTACAGAGCTTTTAATTACACCGCGAAGGTGTCTTTTAATCACCGATTCTAGGTACACGGAACAGGCGATGGTAGAGGCTGAAGGTTGGGAGGTTATCAATCATCAAGGACAATTATATGCCACCATCAGTAAAATCTTACAAGAGGAAAATATATCCTTATTATCGGTAGAAGCAAGTTCATTATCGGTAATGGCATATTGGAAGTTGCAAGAACAGTGCCCTGAACTAGTCATAAATAACATCGATTTAGATCCATTGCGTCAAGTCAAAAAAGATACGGAGCTTTACTATTTAAAAAGAGCCGCACAAATAGCGGCGAACGCGTTACATGATATTTTACCGCAGATTGCAGCACAACGCACCGAAAATGAAGTACGTATTGCTTTGGAACAGGCCATGCTTGCGCATGGTTCGGAACATACCGCGTTTGCTACGATTGTTGCTTCGGGTAAACGTTCCGCATTGCCGCATGGTACGGCAACCGACAAGCGCATTGAGATCGGTGACTTCGTGACGATCGATTTTGGCGCAGTGTATCGCGGCTATCATTCCGATATGACACGCACCTTTGTGATCGGTTCAGCGAGCGATCGACAGAGACAATTATATGACGCGGTCGCACACGTACAAAGAGAAAGTGTAAAAAAAGTTCGAAGCGGTGTAGCGGTCCACACTATCGATGCATTTGCGCGACAGGAATTCGGGAAGGCAGGGCTGAATCAATATTTCATTCATTCGCTTGGCCATGGGGTAGGGTTGGAAATACATGAGTTACCTACACTATCACCGAAATGTGAAACCGTATTGGAACCTAATATGGTAGTTACCGTAGAGCCAGGGATATATATATCCGGATATGGCGGTATACGGATTGAAGATACAGTAGTGGTAAAAGAGGGAGAACCTGAGATAATCACGCTTTTTCCCCATGAATTAATGGAGCTTTAAAAGTCAATAGAGTATTTGAAGTGGAGGCTTAACAGATGATTTCTAGTAACGATTTTCGCCCAGGTGTAACGATTGAAATTGACAATCAAGTATGGCAGGTAGTGGATTTCCAGCACGTTAAACCAGGTAAGGGGGCCGCTTTCGTACGTGCCAAAATCAAAAACTTGCAAACCGGTGCGGTCATAGAACGCACCTTTAACGCGGGGGAAAAATTACCGAAAGCGCAAGTGGATCGCCGCCCGATGCAATATCTTTATGCAGACGGTGACAGCTTCCATTTCATGGATACAGAAACCTATGATCAGGTTATGCTGACGAAAGATCAGTTAACGGAAGCCCTGAATTTCTTGAAAGAAAATATGGAAATCACGGTGCTTTTCTTTAACGGCACAATTATCGGTGTTGAGCTGCCCAACTCTGTAGATTTGACGGTAGTTGAAACAGACCCGGGAATTCGTGGAGATACGGCTACAGGCGGTACGAAACCGGCGAAATTGGAAACAGGATACGTTGTAAAGGTGCCGATGTTTATTAATGAGGGCGACGTTTTGCGAATTGATACCCGTTCAGGCGCCTACATCGAGCGTGCATAATTTTAGAAGTCTACAAAAGCGATGATTTTCATCGCTTTTGTTACATCAAAGGAGATCCATGTCACTTGCAGCAGAACATACCGAGTGGGGGGATATTCAAATATCCGATCAGGCTCTCGCAGCTATTGTGGGAATAGCTACCAGAGAATTTTCGGATATTGTTGGCATGGAGTCCACATTAATCCATGACATCAGCTCCATGTTCGGAAAGGATCCGAATACACTGGGAGTATCGATTGATTCCAATGAAAACGAAGTAAAAGTGGACCTTTACCTTCGTGTGAGGTATGGTTTGCGAATCCCTGACCTTACTTTGCGATTGCAGGAGGCGGTACGCAGCACTTTGGAAAAGTATACAGGGGTTACCATACTGGCCATCAATGTATATGTGCAAAGCATTGCTTTTGAACCGATAGAAAGCGTGTCAGACGATGGCGCCAAATAACAAAGCTACCGACGTAAATATGCAGTTGGCATACAGCCTGATGGCCACGAAGATTCGTGATAGGATCATGGCCGAGCCGGGTGTTGCCGCCATTACAGAACATATGATGGATGAATTCATGACATCGCTACCGATGAGTCGCCGTAAGCTGATTCACGGCATTGTTTTAAGCAAACACAAGGATGGTTGGTATATTGCCGTTTCCTTGATTTTGTATTACGGTTATGAAATCATTCCTCTATGCCGTAAGCTGCAGTCAGAAATCATTCAAAAGTGGAAAGAAGAAGAGGGCATTACCATCAAAGAAGTGCAGATTTATATTGAAACCGTTGTGAATGAGGAACCAATATGACCAGAAGACAAGCCAGAATTCAGGCTTTGCAATTGCTCTACAGTCGTGAAATCAATCCCGATGCGGAAGAGTCTGTATTGCCGGATCAGGAGAGTAGCGGTCATGATGAATATGCGCAAAAAATAATCACTGCTGTTGATCAAAATCGAACGGCGATTGATGTTCTTATCAATCGATACAGTAAAAACTGGAACACTGCACAAATGAATAAAGTGGATCTGGTGCTACTGCGGATGGCGATTGCGGAAAGCAAATATATTGAGGACGAGGAGCTGACACCAGCTATTATCATCAATGAAGCGTTAGATTTAACACGCCAATATTCTACCGATGAAGCCGTACGATTTGTTAACGGCGTATTGGATGCTGCCATGAAAGATTCCTGATTATGCATGCACTCGGCATTGATACCAGTTGTTACACTACATCCGTAGCTATTGTCAATGAAAAATTCGAAGTCGTGACACAAGCACGACGCCTTTTGAAGGTTAAGGCGGGAAAACGCGGTCTTTCTCAATCCGAAATGCTTTACCAACATGTTCGTAATTTGCCGGAGTTGATCATGCAATTGCGGCAAGAATACGCCGGAAGGATAGATGTGATTGGCGTGTCCGCTGTTCCGCGTCGTCGGGAAGATTCCTATATGCCGGCTTTTTTGGCCGGATTAGGAACAGCGCATTCGCTGGCAAGTGTCTTACGTGTTCCTTTGCACCGCTTCAGTCATCAGGAAAATCACGTTTTTGCAGCCATTCGCGACTACCCGGAACTTTGGCAGGAGCCACTTTATATGCTGCATCTGAGCGGCGGCACTACCGATTGGTTGGAAGTGAAATGGCAAACGGAGGGACTTGCCATTGCCGAGCTGGCTACGAGCGACGATATTTCCGCCGGACAGTTGATCGACCGCATTGGCGTCATGTTGGGCTTGCCTTTTCCTGCCGGACCTTCTTTGGAAAGGTTGGCGCAACAAGGGAAACTTTCGTATCGCTTGTCGCTACCGCGAAGACTGGATTCACTCAGTTTTGCCGGTGCGGAAACGCAATTGCGCAAAGTATATGAGAAGGGGGATCTCTCAAAGCAGGATTTAGCGGTCTCCGTATTCGATTACATTTGTCGTATTTTAGCCCGTACTGCGAAGCGTTTAAATTTTGAACAAGGACGTCCCTTTATTGCGGTCGGCGGTGTATTTGCAAACATGTATTTGCGCAATGAGTTTTCGGAGATTTTAAGAAATCTTCATTTGCAACCATTTCTTGCAGCACCGGAATACAGCAGCGACAATGCCACCGGCAATGCGTTCGCCGCGATGAGATATCAATTATGCGCATTCAAACAGTAGCGGAAGTAACATCCTATCTCGAGAAAAAAATAAATACGGATTATCTCCTGCAATCATTATGGATTGAAGGCGTAGTAGCGGAAACAGGACGTTCGGCGCGAGGGCATCTTTTTTTCTCATTGGAAGACCCTGCAACATCATCTCGTATCAGTTGTGTTCTTTGGGCAAGTAAAGCGCGTTTATTTGAAAAGATGATCCAGGTCGGCGCAATGGTAGTTGTTTCAGGTAAGCTGAACTATCAGTCAGCATACCAAAGCTTGCGGTTGGTTGCCGATCGTGTAAATATTAAAGGTAAATCCGCACAAACATTGGCACGAGAAAAAATGGTGGAAGACTTACGTGCTCGAGGCTTTTTCGTATGGGAACGCAAGCGAAAATTACCGACTCATCCTTCGCGGATCGGTATTGTGACTTCTCCGGAAGGTGCGGTTTTGCATGATTTGAAACGTATGATCGGCCAGCGTAACCCACTCGTGAAGGTTACCGTGTTTCCAACACGTGTACAAGGCGCCGAGGCGGCGCAGGAAATTGCGGATGCCATTATATCTGCTAATGCAGAAAAGGAACTTTGCGATATATTAATTATTGCTCGCGGAGGAGGTTCACAGGCAGAACTTGCACCGTATGACAATGAAACGGTTTTGACCGCAGCGTTCCAGTCGCGTATTCCGACGATTTCAGCAATCGGTCATGAAAACGACCACCCGTTGCTTGATTTGGTCACTGACGTTCGTGCCGCGACGCCGACACATGCCGCGCAACTTGCCGTTCCTGCATTGACGGAGATCGCCGTTGCCTTTCAGCATACTCTGCAACGCTTGTTGACTGCTTGGCAATATTATGATAAACAGCGTACCTACCAATGGCATCAACTCGTTCGGAAGTTTGCTCAAACCGGAGTGACACAAAGCCATTTAGTATCAGCTCAAAATTGGCAACGACACAAATGGCGTTTGTTTTTAGCAGCGCAATCATTATATGAAAAAGAAAAGAGCCGTCAACAGGAGCAAACGCGGAAACTGATGCAGTTGTCTCCTGAAGAAATGTTTCGTAACGGTTACTTTTGGTTGGAGCAAAACCAACATCGCCTTACCGCGCTTACCGAATGTCACCTTGGCGAAGAACTTACGATTATTGGTGAAAAAGTGAGCATCGTAGCGGAAGTGAAGGAGATTTTAAAGCGATGAATTCTGAATCTAAGGATTTTGAAAAAATCATGCAACGACTGACGGAAATCACTTCGACATTGGAAAGCGGTGAGCTCACATTGGAACAGGCGCTTGCCTTATTTAAAGAGGGTACGGAACTTGCTCGTGTCGGAGACAGCCTGTTGACGGAATACGGTGAACTTGCGGAAAGCTACCGCAGCGAACTCACTGCTTTACAAAGTGTACAGGACGGAGTCGGCAATGATTCCATTTGAACATTATTTAGAGACACAAAAAGAGGCTGTTGAAACTGCTCTTTACACACTTTTGAAGCCGCAAGATGATGCCTATAAAGTGTTGTTTGAAGCAATGAACTACAGCCTCTTGGGGGGCGGTAAACGCGTTCGCCCCATTCTCTTCCTCAGCACACTGGAAGCATTTGATGTTCCCTTGGATCCGTATTTAAATATCGCTGCAGCCATTGAATGTGTGCATACCTATTCATTGATTCACGATGATTTACCATGTATGGATGATGACGATTATCGTCGCGGCAGGCTGACCAATCACAAAAAATTTACGCCTGCGATTGCGACGCTGGCAGGGGACGGACTGTTAACCGCAGCCTTTGAAATTATAGCCAAGTCCGAAAATATTTTTCCCACTATTCGTTTACAATTAGTGCAAATTTTGGCAGAGGCAGCCGGTCCCGATGGGATGGTAGGCGGACAAATTATTGATATGCAAGCGGAAGGGCATGACCAAACCATTTCGCAACTGCGATTTATGGATGAACTTAAAACCGGACGTCTCATCACTGCTCCATTGTTAATGGCCGGTGTTATTGCTGAAATGGATGCAGAAAAACAAGCTAAGCTTATTGTATTAGGTCGTCATCTCGGCTTACTGTTTCAAATTGTCGATGACATTTTAGATAAAATCGGCGACGAAGAGAAACTCGGCAAACGTGTCGGTCAGGACGAAAAGCAGTCGAAGTCTACGTATGTACAGATGCTTGGCCTGAAGGGAGCGCAGGAAGGGGCACAATTAGAAGCGCAAAAAGCGGTTGAAATTGTGAACGAATTGAATTTGCAAAATACTTATTTGGCGAAGTTCCCTGACTATTTATTACGAAGAATGATGTAAGGAGAAATAGACTTGGAATTATACATTCGTGACATTGCAAGCAATGTCGTATTTCTCTCTGCCTTTAGCGCATGGCTTATTGCGCAAATCATAAAAGTCATCTTATTTTTAGTAAAGCACCATCGTTTTGATGTTGAACGCTTAGTTGGGTCCGGCGGTATGCCGAGCTCACACAGCGCTTTGGTAGTAGCTCTTTGTTGTTCGATCGGAATTCAGGAAGGAATCAGTTCCAACATCTTCGCGCTGGCATTCTTTTTTGCCACTATTGTTATGTACGACGCCGCCGGTGTGCGTCGGGCGGCCGGCAAACAGGCCAAGTTTTTAAACGAGTTGATTCATGAGTTTATGGCAGGTCATCCGTTTAATGATGTGAAATTTAAGGAATTGCTTGGACACACACCTTTGGAAGTTTTTGCCGGCGCATTGTTGGGAGTTGCGGTAGCATATTCTTACTACCTGTGGTATTGATATGAAATTCAAGGAACGATTAGATCTCTTGCTGGTCAATAAAGGTTTCTTTACAAGTCGTGAAAAGGCACGACGTTATATTATGACGGGAGATGTCCTGGTGGACGATGTACCGATTGATAAGCCGGGGACGAAAGTCAATTTGACCGCAGCCATTCGTCTGCGCAAGCCGACGCTTCGCTATGTCGGTCGTGGCGGGCTCAAACTGGAAAAAGGGTTAGAAGTATTTTCATTACTGTTGGATGGTAAAATTATGCTTGATATCGGGGCCTCTACCGGGGGATTTACCGATTGCGCTCTCCAACATGGGGCGGCGAAAGTGTATGCAGTCGATGTGGGGTATGGGCAGTTGTCATGGTCCTTGCGTAATTCTCCTCAAGTCGTCAATCTGGAGCGCACTAATATGCGTGACGTTACCGCTGACCTGATTCCGGAGCCGCTCGATTTCATTGGTTGCGATGTTTCATTTATTTCTGTCACAAAAATATTGCCGCCTGCATATCCATTATTGAAAGATAGCGGTGATGCTGTGATTTTAATTAAGCCGCAGTTTGAAGCCGGACCGGAAAAAGTAGGTAAGGGCGGTGTCATTAAATCATCTGCCGTTCATCGCGAAGTGCTGATTAACGTTTTATCGGCCATTGAACAGTTGGGATTTTTCATTTGGGGCTTAACAGATTCGCCGATTCACGGAGCAGACGGTAATCGAGAATTTTTAACATGGCTGCGTAAGGAAGTACCGCCATCGAACTTTTTTAATTGGCAACAGACGATCATACAGCTGACGCAGTAAAGAGAGGTTAATCATTATGCTGGTAGGAATTTTTCCAAATTTATCTAAAAAAAATATAGAGCATCATGTCAATGATTTGTGCCGATACTTGAAGAATGCGGATATAGATTTCTACATCATTGATTCTTATCGTGAAGAAGCGCAGCAGCGAGAGTACCATTTCACCGATAATCGCTGGGCTTCCCTGCAGGAAATGCAGGACTCTATGGATATGGCATTTACGCTCGGAGGCGATGGTACACTAATCAGCGTAGCCAAGTTGTTACTGCCGTATGATATTCCGCTTTGCGGTGTTAATTTAGGAGAGCTGGGCTTTTTAAATATGATTGAACCGGACGAATTGGATACACGTCTGGAACAAATCAAAGCGGGCGATTATAAAATCTGGCACCGCAGTCTTTTAGCTTCGGCCATTCTGCACGAAAGCGGTCAAGTTCAGCAGCTTCCCGCCGCCATGAATGAAGTGGTAATCGGTCGCAGCCGACCGGGACGTATGGCCAGATTGCGCTTATACGTTAACGACGTGTTTGTAGAAGAGTACCCCGCTGACGGCATTATCGTCTCAACCGCAACCGGTTCTACCGGTTATGCGCTATCCTGCGGTGGCCCGATCATGCATCCTAATTTAACCAATATGATGGTCATTCCGATTTGTCCGCATCTTTTGAAGAGCTCGCCGCTGATGCTGAATGCCGATGACGAAGTTACCATCACCATGCCGGAACGGGAACGACACCTATATGCATCCATCGACGGCAACGAATCTTTTTATTTTACGAATGAAAAAAAGCTTTTGATCACTCGACATCCTAATTCATTACCTTTTGTTTATTTTTCCGATCAAAATTTCTTCCGCTTATTATTCCCCAAATTAACCAAATCTATTTATCACGCTGCGCAATAATTGCTATAGAATGGACGGGATTTTAGAACATGAAGAAAAAATATCGTTACGCGAAAATACGGGATATTATTCAAAAAGAAGTTATTGAAACGCAAGAAGAGTTGGCAGCAGCGCTTGCTGGTGAGGGCGTCAGTGTAACGCAGGCTACGATCTCACGAGATATCAAAGAGCTGATGCTTATTAAAGTACCAACGGAAGACGGTCGTTACCGTTATGCGGTTTCCCCCGAGCAGCCGGCATTATTTGCAAAAGATCGGTTTATCAGCTTATTTCAAGTAACTATTACCAGTATTCAGTACAGCGGGAATCTGGTCGTAATTCAAACTTTACCCGGCTCTGCCCAAGCAGTTGCCTATGCCTTGGATAATACCGATATTCAGGAAATTATCGGTACGATTGCAGGGGATGATACTATCCTTTTGGTCGTTGCGGAAGGAAAAGATCCGAAGAAAGTAAAAGATCGTCTGTATTCATTTTTACGAGAGGCGTGAGCTGCTGTGCTCCAGTCGTTACATATTCGCAATTTTGCGCTCATAGAACAACTGGATATTGAGCTTAAGGAAGGCGTGACGGTTTTTACTGGAGAAACCGGTGCCGGCAAGTCGATTCTTTTAGATGCGTTGGGAATTGCATTGGGAAATCGCGCTGCTGTCGATTATATCCGAACTGGTACGGAAGAATTTTTTGTGACCGCTCAATTTGATGTCATGGGTATGCCTTCCGTTCAAACCTATTGTATTGAACAAAATATACCGCTGGCAGATGACGAGCCATTAATTATTTCTAGACGTTTATCACAAAACGGTAAAGGACAAATCTTGGCTAACGGTATGCTCACTTCCTTGCGAACCCTTGCAGGTTTAGGCTCATTATTAGTCGATGTTCACGGGCAAAACGACAATTTGAAATTGCAATCCGATCGATACCAGCTGCATGTGCTGGACACCTTCAATCGTGACGGTCGACAACCGGAAGCAATTTATCACAAAACCTATCAAACTTGGCAGCAAGCGGTCCAACGTCAGCGTAAATTTTTAGAGCAGGAAGAGGAACGTGAAACACTTCTAGCACGTTTAAATAAAGAAGTAAGAGAGATCTCTGCCGCTAAAATCAATCCTGAAAAGGATACGGATATCGAAGCGGAAATTAAACGACTGACGCATGCGGAAAAGATCACGGCTGCATTGCAAATGGCAAGTCAATTATTAAATGCTTCCGGAGGAAGCCTGGAAACAATTTCACAAGCATTAAACGAGCTGCAAAAGGCGAGCAGTTTCGATGAGGCATTGTTGCCTTCCGTGCAGGCCTTGGAGACTGCTTTTTATAATGTAGAAGAGGTCGCACGTAATTTACAGGAGAGTCTTTATACAATCGAGTACTCTACGGAGCGATTGGATCAGTTGCAGGAACGGGCCCAGATTTTAAAAGACTTGCGATTAAAATACGGCGATACACTGGAAGAGGTTCTTACTTACCAAGCGACCATACAAAAAAAGATTATGGAGCTTGAAAATGCGCAGGAAACCGGTGACGCATTAGCACAAGCTGCAGCGGCCGCTTTTCAAGAGGCTCAGACGGCCAGAGATGCTTGGAATGAGACGCGATATCGCGCTGCGGCGGAACTAAGCGGAGAAATCGAAATCGCATTGCGCGATTTGGATTTACCGAATGGCAGCTTGTCATATTCTCTCATTCCCGGAGATACGTTAACTCCGCAAGGCTTAGCTGAGGCAGAGCTTCTGTTTAGCGCTAATGTCGGTGAGCCGCCAAAACCACTTAGTGAGGTTGGTTCAGGGGGAGAATTGGCACGAATTTCACTGGCCTTAAAAACGGTTCTTGCGGCGCAAATGGATTTGCCGACGCTTGTTTTGGATGAAATCGACGTCGGCATCAGCGGTAATGCGGCGCTACGAGTAGCAGAGCGAATTCATACTCTGGGACAGCATACCCAAGTAATATGCATTACGCATTTAGCACAGACCGCAGCGATTGCACAAACGCATTACCACCTTTACAAGGAAAGCAACGGTGGGCGTACCCAAACGCACCTGGTATCGATTCCGGAATCAGAACGCGCGCAGGAGTTGGCTCGATTAATTGAAGGGGATCAGTTTACGGGTACAACATTAGATACGGTAACGCGCTGGTTGCAGTATTTCCGTGCAAAAAACAAATCATAAGCACCTGCTAAAAAAGCGAAACATTGTTTTCGCTTTTTTGCTTTCATTTTTATTTACGAATTACCTTTGTATACAAGGATTTTACACATAAAATCTATGTTATAATATAGTATAAATGAGAAATAATCATGAATGAGGTGACAATTATGACCACTGTTTTAGTTTGCGGTGCCGGAGGACGTATGGGCCGCGAGGTGGTAAATGCGGTTTGGCAAGATTCGGAATTGCAATTGGTCGGTGCCGTAGACGTGTCCAATGCGGGTATGCCGGTAGCGGAAATTGTCAATAATGATGATTGCCAAGTAGTAATTATGGATGATTTACAAGCTGCATTGGAGGCAACAAGCCCCGATGTAGTTGTCGATTTTACAAGTCCGAAAGTTGTTTTTGAAAATGCCAAAACGACGTTACGGTATGGAGCCAATATCGTCATCGGAACGACCGGTCTCACTGCTGATGAACGCGATGCATTAGCCAAAATCGCCAGTGAAAAGAGAGTAGGCGTTTTAGTGGCACCTAATTTTTCGCTCGGCGCGGTACTATTGATGCAGGCCAGTGAACTGATGGCAAAATACCTTCCGAATGCGGAAATCATTGAGTTGCATCATAATCAAAAATACGACGCGCCTTCCGGAACCGCGCGTCTTACTGCAGAAAAAATTGCCAAGGCAAGAACGCTGGCACCGGCTCTCGACAAAACGCAGGAAAGTTTAGCAGGTGCGCGTGGTGGTGTCGTTGAGGATGTACATATCCATAGCGTTCGTTTGCCAGGTTACGTTGCCCATCAGGAAGTTCTTTTCGGCGGTACCGGCGAAATCGTTACCTTGCGTCACGATTCGTTAGATCGTAAATCATTTATGCCGGGAGTCCTGCTTGCTTGTAAAAAGATCAGTCAATTTCCGGGTCTGACATATGGTTTGGAACATTATCTGGGATAGGGAGGTCGTCCATGATCAGTAACGCACGTGTTGCTATTTTAGGCGCTACCGGCGCAGTAGGACAGGAATTTATTAAGCTTATTGAAGAACGCAATTTTCCATATAGCGAATTAAAACTGTTGGCATCGAAACGTTCGGCCGGTAAGGAGCTTACCGTAAAAGGTAAAAAAATTATCGTAGAAGAAGCCACTCCTGATTCTTTTAATGATATCGATATCGCTCTTTTTGCCGGCGGCGGCGTCAGCAAGACCCTTGCTCCGGAAGCGGCAGAACGCGGCGCCATTGTCATTGATAATTCGAGTACATTTCGGATGGATCCCAATGTACCTTTGGTCATTCCTGAAATTAATCCGGAGGACGTCAAAGCGCAACAAGGCATCATTGCCAACCCGAATTGCTCAACCATTATTATGTTGATGGCCTTGAAGCCGATTCATGATTTATCGCCGATTAAGGAAATTGTCGTCAGTACTTATCAAGCGGTATCCGGTGCCGGCAAAGAAGGCATGGAAGAATTGACAAAACAGGTGGAAGCTATCGTTAACGGCGAAGAGCCGCAAGCGAATTATTTACCGGTTGCCAGCCTCGATACCCATTACCAGATCGCCTATAATTTGATTCCGCAAATTGATGTCTTTTTGGATAACGACTACACCAAGGAAGAAATGAAAATGGTCAATGAAGTGCATAAGGTTCTGCACGATGACACCATTGCGGTATCGCCGACCACGGTACGGGTACCGGTCATGCGTAGCCATGCCATGTCGGTTCGTGTGAAAACGGAGAAACCGTTAGAAGTTGCCGCTGTGCGAGAGGTATTGAGCGCGATGCCGGGCGTCGTCGTCTGTGATGACCCGCAGCAGATGCAATATCCGATGCCGTTGGATACTTCTTTTAAAAACGATGTCAGCGTCGGGCGCCTGCGCAAAGACTTGTACGATCCCAATGCACTAAATCTGTGGATTTCCGGCGACCAGATTCGTAAAGGAGCCGCTTTAAATACACTGCAGATTGCGGAATACATTTTGGAAAACGATTTATTATGAGTAAAGGAGCGGTGTCATGAAGTCATTTGGAGCTGTTTTAACGGCAATGATTACGCCATTTACAGAAACCGGAGAAGTCGATTATCAAGCAAGCGCTCAGCTCGCCCGCTATTTAGTTGCCCATGGTTCGGACGGACTGGTCATTTGCGGGAGCACCGGTGAAGGGGCCGTAATGACTGCGGAAGAAAAGTTGAAGCTCTTCGCCACGATTCGTGAAGCAGTCGGTCCGGAAATATTTTTAGTTGCCAATACCGGCTCAAATAATACGCAACAATCTGTAGCATTTACAAAAGAAGCCGAAAAAACTGGGGTAAATGCCTGTATGGCTGTCGTACCGTATTATAATAAGCCGACACAGGAAGGTTGCTACCAACATTTTGCGGCGATTGCACAAAGCACCTCTTTGCCGATCATTTTATACAATGTACCGGGACGCACCGCCTCGCAAGTGACACCGGAAACAGTTGCCCGTCTGGCCAACGAATTTTCGAATATTGTTGCGGTCAAAGAAGCGAGCGGAAATCTGAATCAAGTTTCCGAAATTGCACGGCTTTGTCCGGAAGGATTTCTGATTTACAGCGGTGATGATTCTTTGACGTTACCGATTTTAGCTGTGGGTGGTTGTGGCGTAATCAGTGTCGCCGGTCACCTCGTCGGCGAACAGTTAAACCAAATGGTCACCTCATTCCTGACCGGTGATGTACAAAAGGCACAACAAATTCATTATCAATTGCTACCGATCATGAAGAAGCTTTTCTTCATATCCAATCCGATTCCGGTGAAAGAAGCGGTGAGTATGATCGGTTTGCCGGCCGGTGAATTCCGTTTGCCGTTGGTACATGCGAATGAAAAAGAAAAAGCGTTTATTCGTGAATTTTTGAACGACTACGATCTTTGCTAATAAAAAAGAGCCTAAGGCTCTTTTTTTATTTCAATTATATTTTCGATATACCCCGATCACGCGTCCGACGATTTTCACATCTTGGCTGATGATAGGTTCATATGCATTATTTTCAGGCTGCAGACGTATATGATCCGACTCTTTATAAAACCGTTTTACCGTCGCTTCCTCGTCACCGACCATAGCGACCACAATATCACCATTTTCCGCATTCGGCTGCTCTTTAACGAAAAGCACGTCACCTTCCAAAATACCGGCATCCATCATACTGTCGCCTTGCACTTCCAACATAAATGCCGAATCGCTGCCAATGAATTGAAGAGGAAAGGGGTAGACATCTTCTACATTTTGCTCCGCAGTAGCTGGTAGACCGGCATGAACATTACCTATCAAGGGAATTGGGGTCAATTCTTTTTGGCGCCATTCATCTTCCTCAATCAACATAATGGAACGATTTTGCGAAGGCTCACGGCGAATATAACCGGCTTTTTCCAAACCATCGAGATATCCTTGTACGGTAGAAGGAGACTTCACACCAATCGCTCGTGCAATGTCACGAACGGAAGGGACATAACCGTTACGGTGGGTAAAATCACGAATATATTCCAGCACATCTTTTTGACGTGTCGTTAACTGCGGACGTTGGTTGTTTGTCATGGAATCACATCCTTTCTTGCATTATAACAAAATTTTCTCAGATAGGAAACAAATGTTCGAATTATACTCGACAGAACGTTTGTTCGGTAGTATGATGAATCTAATAAAAGAACAAATGTTCGCTTTGGGGATGTGAATATTATGACAAAAACAATGGGCAACATTTTTATGGAATTAGGCATTTTAATAATTCTTGTCGTCGCAGGTCTGATGTACTTTATGAGCAGTAAACCTGCTTCACAAGTATATTATCAACCGATTCGCATTCAGACCGGTGATACATTATGGAAGATTGCTTCCCAATATGCACCGGCGCATAAAGATATTCGTGAGGTCGTGTATGAAATTCAAAGCTATAATCATTTAGTTGATGCCGGTACATTGCGGCCGGGGATGATTATTCATATTCCAGTAGAATCATCTTCCATTAATGACGAAATAAACATTGCCGCAAAATAAAAAACAGTGCTTAGCACTGTTTTTTTATTTACTGCTGAACATATCGCGCAACGGGTTATGTTCAAATCGATCTGCTTCATTAATGTAATGTCGTACCATTTCAACGGAATGATGTCGCGTCTGCTGCATAATACGCCGCTCCTCAATGCCGGCCAATGCAGCCGATGTGGCAAAGCCGTGGCGTAAGCTGTGCGCCCCGTAGTCCGCCGGATCCAAACCGATTTTTTCTACCCAACGCTTGACGATACGATTGACCATCTGATCGGAAAGCGCATTTTTACGTAGTTTTCCCGTTTTAGTCGGTGAGCGAAAAACCGGTCCGGAGGTAATTTTGGTTCGAGATAGCCAGCTTTTTAAGGTCGTGACCGGACATAATTCTTTTTGCGTTAAATTCGGTAAGGCAACAATATTACCTTCACCTTCCTGGTCGGCCTTGGAGCGGGGAATAAAGATTTCAATACCTTGCCGCACAAAATGAACATCTTCACATCGTATAGAACTTAATTCGCTTCTGCGAAATGCTCCCATAAAACCGATTACAAGAACCGTTTTATCTAAATGCTGGGTAAGATCTTTAACATCCATCATTTGCACGATAGCTTCTAAATCTTCTTTTAAAAGCGGTGATTTACCCTGCTGATAGGTACCGATTTTACGGCGAATACCTTTCATCGCTGCCTTTACTAACGGAGATAGGCAGGGATTATCTTTAATCAAACCGCCTGCCGTAAAATTTTCCGATAGAGCGCTTACACGGCGGGCGATGGTATTTGCTTTCGCATAAGCGGATAAATCATGTATATAATTGACAATCGTCTCAGGAGTCGCAGGAAAAAAGTGAATGCCGCGATAATTGCACCAATCACAGAAGTCCGACCAATCTGATTCATAGGCATCAATTGTCGAGTGCGACTTTTCCAACGTAAATAACTCCTTACTTCCGGAAGAAAGCAAAGAATTGTTTTGAATTCGTTGATTATCCCGTAAATAGAAGTGTTTCGCCATAATACACCACCAAAAAAGGCCTATAATAAATAACGATAATTTAACATTATCGTTATTTATTATAGGCTATCACATTTTATTGCTTATGACAAGTTGTTAAAGTACTCCTGCGCTTTCGTAATTTCACTGCGCAAACGCTCTTCATCAATAGTAAGCAGTTGGCGATGTTGCATAACAAGCTTGCCGTTGATCATAACGGTATCCACATCCGACGATTGTGCCGCATAGGCAAGCAATGACGTAACATTATACTGCGGTTGCCAATGGAAACCGTTGCGGTCGACTAAAATGATATCGGCCAAATGGCCTTCTTTCAATTCGCCGAGATCGCTATACCCAAGTGCATGGGCGCCCCCTGATGTAGCCAATTCCACCGCGGTTTGTGCCGGAATAGCGGTAGGATCGTAGGATACACCTTTATGAATTAATGCAGCTGTCTGCATTTCTTCCCACATATCAAGCTTATTATTGCTCGATGCACCGTCTGTAGCCAAACCGACGGTTATATTCGCAGCAAGCATCTGAGGAACCGGTGCCACGCCTGAAGCCAGTTTTAAATTACTGCGCGGATTATGTGCAACCCTTACATTATGCTCCGCCATAATAGCAATATCGTCAGCATCTACGTGTACGCAATGTGCGGCTAAGGTCGGTTGAGTAAAAAGACCGAGTTGTTCCATATAAGCAATCGGACTGAGTCCGTGTTTTTCTCGGCAGGTTTCGACCTCCCCTTGGGTTTCGGATAAGTGGATATGAATTTCAATATAGTCTTTACTGGCAGCATCAATGACTTTTTCCAAATATTTTGCCGAACAGGTATATGGTGCATGCGGTCCAAGCATTACACGAATTAAACCGTTTGCTGCTTGATGCCATTCATGGAAAAGTGCCACGTTTTCCTGCAGTGCTTCCTCCCCATTGGGAGAAGTTCCCGCCAAGCCACGTGCAATATTACCGCGCATACCGACATCAACAGCCGCTTTAGCCACCTGAGGCATATGCATATACATATCACAAAATGCGGTGGTACCACCCCGAATCATTTCCGCAAAAGCCAACTGCGAACCCCAGTAAACAACTTCATCATTCAATTTTGCTTCCGCGGGCCAAATATGGTTTTCGAGCCAATCCATTAAGGCAACATCATCGGCATAGCTGCGAAATAATGTCATTGCAACATGGGTATGACTGTTAATTAAACCCGGCATGGCCAGCATTCTCTTGCCATCTATTTTATTGTCAACATCTTCACATTCAAGATTTTTCCCAATTTTTTGAATCCGTTGATCGCTTACTAAAATATCAACGTCGATTTTGATTTCCTGCGGTGTCCAAAGGTCCACATGTTGAATTAATGTGTTCATTCGTCACTTCCTTCCTCATATAAGTAAGCATATTGTTCGGATGTCAATGTATCAATAGCATAATGCATTGCCTCTAATTTAATTCGTGCGACATTTTCATCAATTACTTTGGGCATGACATATACTTTTGGTGAAAGCCATTCCGCGTTTGTCTGTACATAATCCAACGCCAACGCTTGCAACGCGAAGGACAAATCCATGATTTCAGCGGGATGTCCATCCCCTGCTGCCAAATTGACCAGTCTCCCCTCGGCCAAAACAAAGAGAGTATTTCCATTGGTCAATGTATAGCCTTTAATATTTTGCCGGGCCTCAAATTCTTTGTCGGCAAGCTCACTGAGTTCACGCACATTGACTTCCACATCAAAGTGACCTGCATTACATAGAATGGCCCCATCTTTCATTAGCGGATAATGGGCTTTAGTGATGACATCTTTACAACCCGTTACCGTGACAAAAATATCACCGAGTTGGGCGGCTTTTTCCATCGGCAACACCGTAAAACCGTCAAATACCGCTTCGATCGCTTTGATCGGATCAATTTCCGTGATATAAACATGTGCTCCTAATCCTTTGGCGCGCATGGCAACGCCTTTACCGCACCAACCATATCCCGCAACTACCACATTGCGTCCGGCAATCGTCAAATTAGTCGTCCGGATAATACCGTCCCAAGCGGATTGCCCGGTACCGTAGCGATTATCAAAAAGATATTTACACAGTGAATCATTGACAGCAACCATTGGAAATTGCAGTTTCTTTTCCTTGTCCCATACGCGCAAACGCTGTACACCGGTAGTCGTTTCTTCGGAACCGCCCAAGAGCCGCTCCTGCGCATCTTTACGACTATCCAGAACAAGCGCCGTCACATCACCGCCGTCATCTAAAATTAGATGTGGCTTATGGTCCAGGGCGTGGTTTAAGTATTGTGTATATTCTTCATCAGTACAACCGTGCGTAGCATATACGGTAAGACCTCGTTTGACCAAAGCGGCGGCAATCGGATCTTGGGTAGAAAGCGGATTGCTGCCGGTAACAATGACCTTGGCGCCGGCTTCCTGTAAAACCGTCGCTAAAAATGCCGTTTTTGCTTCCAAGTGAATCGACATGACTATGGTTTTACCTGCAAACGCTTGTCGCTTTGTCAAATCACGCCGAATTTCCTGCAGCACCGGCATATACCTTTGTACCCAATTAATTCTTTTTTCGCCTTCCGCGGCCAAAGATAAATCTCGAATGATAGAATTCATTGTTTCACCTTCTCTTTTAATTTGGTGATTGCCTGTTCATATGGTGCGGTTAACACACCTTTTTCTGTAATCATTCCCGTCACCAATTCAGCGGGAGTTACATCAAATGCTGGATTCCAAACGGCAACATTTTTCGGCGTACTGCGAACCCCTTGAAATTGGCGGACCTCTTCGGCAACACGTTCTTCAATGGGGATTTGCGAACCATCGGTAAGTGTGAAGTCAAATGTCGAGCTCGGTGCCGCTACGTAAAATGGAATATTATGATAATGCGCCAGCACAGCTAAGCCGTAAGTCCCGATTTTGTTAGCAACATCACCATGCGTGGTAATTCGATCCGCACCGACGATTATGGCATCTATTTTTTTGTTTAAAATAGCGCTTGCGGCCATATTGTCACAAATTAACGTGCAGGGAATTTTATCTTTCGTTAGTTCATACGCCGTCAGACGAGCCCCCTGAAGCAGCGGTCGCGTTTCATCCATATAGGCCGTGATTAGTTTTTTTTGGAGATGCAATTCGCGGATAACTCCCAATGCAGTTCCGATACCTGCCGTAGCAAGTGCTCCCGCATTACAGTGAGTAAGAATCGTTACAGGTCGATCAAAAAGCGCTGCACCATGTTTAGCTATCGCTTTATTTTGTGCAAGGTCATCGCTATCCACTTTTTGCGCTTGCAAAAGTAATGCTTGGTAAGCCGCGTCATACGACGATTTTTGTGCAAGCAGGGTAGCGTACATCTCACGCTGTAAGTCCACAGCCCAGGCTAAATTGACAGCCGTCGGCCGCGCTTCCCGTAAAGTTTCGGTAGCGGCGTTAAAGACAGATTGTTGGGGGATGCTTTTTTCTGACGGTGCGCTTTCGGCAAATGCCAAGACGCAGGCATACGCCGCCGCGACGCCTATGGCTGGTGCTCCACGTACAGCTAACGTAGCTATCGCATGAGTGACATCGGCTGTCTTTCTGCATGTTATATACACTTCTTCAGTGGGTAAACGTCGCTGATCAAGCAAGATAAGTGCGTCATCTTCCCAATATAAGTGTCTCATAACTTAATTCCCTGCTCTACTTTAAAGCCACCGTATTCTGCCATGGCGTGCAATGCCGGACTATCAAATGCAGGGTCAAATGTCGTCATGACAGATCGTAGGAGTTTTTTCAGTTGCTCACTGTTTTTTTCCATAGCCTCTACCACTTCACCATGTGTAAGATTTTGTGGAGAAATACCGGCAGCAAAGTTGGTAACGAGCGATACGGTAGTATATGCGATTTCCGCTTCCCGAGCTAATGGGCATTCGGGAGCATTGGTCATACCGACAACATCGCCTCCGAGTTGCGAATACATTTTAATTTCGCCGGCAGTTTCAAAACGCGGGCCTTCTGTACATACATAGGTCCCTTTTTCATGTAACGGCAACTTTTCTTTCTTGGCGGCTTCTGCGATCATCTTACGTAATGTACCGCAGTAAGGTTCCGTCAAATCCACATGTGCTACCGGCAAAGGAGAGCCGTCATAAAAGGTGTGTTCACGCGATTTGGTAAAATCGAGTAATTGATCGACCAGTACCATTTCACCCGGCTTCATGTCCGGATTGAGTGAACCGACGGCGGTAGTCGCTACAATCGCAACAACATCAAGCATTTTCAAAGCATAAATATTGGCACGATAATTGATTTTATGCGGCGGAATCGTGTGATTGGCACCATGGCGGGTCATGAAAATAATTTCTTTATCCATAAAAATACCGGATGTATAAACGGCTTGTCCATAAGGTGTCTTGATTGACGTTGTCTTCGTATTACTGAGCAACGCGGGGCCATATACTCCCGTCCCTCCGATAATAGCCAGTTTACGCATTAGACTCCTCCTTTTCAGCAAAGACGGCTGCCAATTCATCTTTGGTAAAAACATATTTTTGTTCGCAGTAGTGACAGACCAATTCCGTTTTATCTTCCTGCAGTAAAGCTTCCTGATCTTCTTTCGGAATCGTCTTTAACGCTGTAAGAAATTTTTCGGACGAACAGGTACATTCCCAAAGCACTAGTTTTTCTGCCAGTAAATCTACATGTAAACCGTGGGAAAGAATTTCGATAATTTCTTCTTCTGTATGCGTACGCATCGCAGTGGTAATCGGTCCCAGCTTTGCCAAATTGGCTTCCATTTGCTGCAATGCTTCTTCATCACGATCCGGCATTGCCTCTACCAAAATGCCTCCGGCGGCTAATACCTGTACATCGCCACTTACCATCACACCGAGACTTACCGCAGAAGGAATCTGCTCCGAAAGTGTTAGATAATAAGCCAGGTCTTCCGCGATTTCGCCCGAGTGGATTTCAATAGCGCTTTGGTAAGGCTGCCGCAAGAGAGAGTATCTTGTGACATAAAGCATACCTTGACCGACTGCTTGCCCGACATCCAATTTCCCGTGCTCGTTAAGCGGCAAATCGACCTGTCCGTTCTCCACGTAGCCGCGAACACGGTTAGTCTCATAGGCATCGACAAATACTTTGCCCAGCGGTCCGTCGCCGTCGAAACGAATACTTACGCCTTCCTGGTTTTTAAAATCAGTTGCGAGAAGCAATGCACCCGTCATCGCGCGTCCTAATGCAGCCGTAGCTACAGGAGAAAGATCATGCAATGCTCGTGCGCGCGCGACAGCAGAGGTCGTATACGCCACTGAGATTTTCAAACCTTCATGGGCCAGATAATGTTTAATACTATCTTTCCACATGTCATATCTCCTTCAATAAATTGCACATTTCCACGGCCGACATAGCGGCATCAAAGCCTTTGTTGCCGCTTTTAGTTCCGGCCCGTTCAATCGCCTGCTCCAAAGTATCAGCAGTCACCAAACCGAAAAGAATCGGCTTTCCCGAAGCAAGAGACGTGGCGGCGATACCTTTGGCCGCTTCATTGCATACCAGATCGTAATGCGACGTAGCTCCTCGTAACACAGCCCCTAAGCAAATAACCGCATCTACGTCTTCTTTAGCAACAAATTTCTTAGCTACGAGCGGTAATTCAAACGCTCCCGGACAGTACGCAATTGTAATGTTTTCCTCTTTCATGCCGTGCCGTTTCAGTGCATCCAATGCCCCGCTTAAGAGTCGATTTGTAATAAAATCATTAAAACGACCGACAACAATCGCCATTTTTAAATCGTCAGCAACCAAGTTTCCGTTGTATGTTTTCATATATTACCTCGTTAAAAAATGTGCCCCATTTTATCTTCTTTTGTTTTTAAATATTTGCGATCAAAATCATTGGGCGGAATAACAATTGATTCTCGTGCAATAACGGTAACCCCGTTTTTTTCTAAATCATCAATTTTTGCGGGATTATTGGTCAACAACCGAATGCTTTTCACGCCGAGATCATCTAAAATTCGTGCACTGAGTGAATATTCACGCAAGTCGGCAGGAAACCCCAGCTGCTCGTTAGCTTCCACCGTGTCAAAGCCTTCTTCCTGCAATTTATACGCACGAATTTTATTGGCGAGACCGATGCCCCTTCCCTCTTGACGCATGTAGATAATGACACCTTCGCCCGCGGCTTCAATTTGTCGCAATGCAGCATGTAGTTGTTCGCCGCAATCACAGCGGCAAGAACCGAATACATCCCCGGTCAAACATTCCGAATGGATTCTGGTTAATACATTTTCTTTACCGTCAATATCTCCCTTCACGATGGCCAGGTGGTTAAACGAATCCAGTGTGTTTTCATAAACATAAATAGTAAATTCACCGTATGCCGTCGGTAATTGTGCGGCAGCCACCTGACGTACTAACTCCTCGGATTGCTTGCGATATTCATATATTTGCGCCACACTGATCATGGTAAGCCCGTGTATTTTAGCAAATTGCTGTAATTCCGAACGACGCATCATCGTTCCATCGTCTGCCGTGATTTCACAAATCACAGCGGCAGGATATAAATCAGCCAACTCCATCAAGTCAATGGAGGCTTCCGTATGGCCCGAACGTACAAACACACCGCCTTCCCGAACACGAAGCGGAAACACATGCCCAGGACGGCGAAAATCGTTGCCTTTAGCCGCAGGATTTAAAAGTTCTTTAATAGTAAGCGCGCGATCATGCGGTGAAACGCCGGTACCGGTATGAATATGATCAACAGAAACTGTAAAAGCCGTTTGATGGTTGTCTGTATTTTCCTCAACCATTTGAGGAATCTCCAAACGCTCCAGATCTTTACTCTTCATTGGTACGCAAATAATTCCTCGAGCGGCTTTCGTCATAAAATTAATAGCCTCGGTAGTAGCAAATTGAGCAGCCATTACCAGATCGCCTTCATTTTCCCGCTTCTCGTCATCTACCACTATAATCATTTTACCGCTTTTTAAATCATTTAAGGCCTGTTGAAGTGAATCCATTTACCTTACTCTCCTCAATCTAGAAAACCGTTTTGTATTAAAATCTTTTGCAGGTTTTCATCGGTATTTTTTTGACTTCCCAACAAATGATCAATATACTTTCCAAGTACATCCGTCTCAATATTTACGACACTGCCATTTTGATATTCTCGGGTATTCGTTTGTTGCCAGGTATGCGGAATAATAGAGACCTCAAAGTAATTTTTCCCGGTTTCCGTTATGGTCAAACTCATACCATCAAGCGCAATCGACCCTTTGGGAATAATATGCCGTAAGAGTGCAGGTTCCACTTGAACCCGTATGCGGTGCGCTACTTCATCCTTTCGAATTTGGCTGACTTTACCGATACCGTCAATATGCCCGGAAACAAAGTGACCGTGTAAACGTCCGTTTACCGATAATGCCCGCTCTAAATTAACATGCATCCCCAATTGCCACTTGGCCATCGCGCTATGTTGTACCGTCTCCGGCATGGCGGTCGCACTAAATGCTTGTGCTTGCACATCGACTGTCGTCAGACAAATGCCGTTAACAGCGACGCTGTCTCCTACTTTAAGCGGCTCATCCCACGGTAGATGCGCAATGGTCAGCAAGTAGCTGGTACCGTTTCGTTCCAGCCGCCGTATCGTGCCAACTTGTTCAATCAAACCTGTAAACATCCGAACTCCTTTACTTCATAATGCAGGCGAATATCATCAGCGAACATTTGGGTATCTATCAAGGTATATCGCGGTGCATTATTTAATGCCTCAATTCCAACTCCGGCACTAATCCCTTTAGCCATCGCTCCACCGAACATAAGTGGCGCTATATACAGATAAATTTCATCCAAAAGTGCGGCTCGTAAAAACGCATCGATAAGTGTGGCGCCGCCTTCTAATAAAACAGTTTGAATCTCGTACTTTTCCAGGAGTAATTTGACACCTGCTCGGATATCCGGTTCGCCTTCGGCATTACAGGATAATAATTCCACATTGACTCCCTGCCGACGCAGTGCCTCAAGTCGATTTGGGGCAGCTTCCTGTGTGCAAAATAAAATTGTTCGTTCCGGCAACTGTGTAGCTATCGTGGCGGTGAGCGGTAATCGTGCCGTTTTGTCCCAAATCACACGCCACGGTTGTTTGGGACGAGAAAAATCTCGCACCGTAAGCTTCGGATCATCGGCAAGTACGGTATTAATACCTACCGTGATGGCATCGCTAAGAGAACGCAAACGTTGCACATCATAACGCGCTTCTTTGCCTGTAATCCATTGAGATTCTCCTGTGACAGTGGCCGTTTTGCCATCCAGCGTCGCCGCCATTTTTGCTATCACTTGCGGTCGCTTTTGTTCAATACTACGAAAAAAGCCGCGGTTAATTTTGCGTGCTTTTTCTTTACAAACACCGCACACTACTTCTATGCCGGCCTCTTCTAATATCTTGATGCCATTTCCATTGACTTTTGCAAATGGATCACAACATGCACAGACCACTCGCTTGATGCCTGCCGTTATGATCGCTTGAGTACATGGAGGTGTTTTTCCGTAATGTGAGCACGGTTCAAGTGTTACATATAAAGTAGCATCTCGCGCTGCTTCTCCTGCGTCTTGCAGTGCCCAGATTTCAGCGTGCGGACCGCCCGCTTTTTGGTGCCATCCTTCCCCAACAATCGTATGGTTTTTAACAACCACCGCCCCGACAAACGGATTAGGTCGTACGGCTATTGTCCCGAGTTGTGCGAGTTGCAGCGCTCGCTCCATGTACAAAATATCTTCTTTCGATATATCAGCTTGCATAATATGCCTCCATAAAGAAAAAAGGACAACGCAAAAGTGTCCTTTTTTGTCCTTTCCCAGCCAGACTATACTGTCGGTTTCGAAATTTCATCGAATCAGCTTGCGCTTGCGGACTTTACCGCCGGTCAGGAATTGAGTCAATTGACTCTCACCTTGCCTCAAAGACACGACATATTAAGTTATTACGAATTACGTAATGTACGAATCATGTCGGCACGATCCGTACTGTTAAATACAGCGGAGCCCGCGACTAAAATATTCGCCCCCGCTGCAATCAACGAAGCCGCATTTTGAGGTCCTACACCGCCGTCGATTTCAATCGCCGCGGAGCTCTTCGTGCGTTCAATCAGTTCAGCTAAACGTTTTACTTTAGCAGTCACATAAGGAATAAATTTTTGGCCGCCAAATCCCGGATTGACACTCATCAATAACACAAAATCAAGTGCCGGCAAAATGTCTTGCAATACTTCTACAGGAGTAGACGGATTTAATACCATGCCGGCCTTCATGTCGTACTTTTTAATCCGCTGCACTACGCGATCCGCATGCGGTTCTGTTTCATAATGAAAAGATATCATATCACAACCGGCCTCATGTAGAGGTTTAATATAATCACTCGGTTGTTCGACCATTAAATGAGCATCAAACACTAAATCGCTGTGAGGTCGCAACGCTTTGATCACCGGCGGACCAAACGTCAGATTCGGAACAAAATGGCCGTCCATAATATCCAAATGAACAATATCGGCGCCCGCTTGCGTTAGCATTTTCAACTCTTCCTGCAAGCGAGAAAAGTCTGCAGAAAGTAAGGATGGTGCAATTTTTATCATCGATATCTGCCTCTCTCTTTTTCCAGCCACTCTTCTGCTAACGCTTGGTAGGAGTCATAGCGACTTTGTAAAATAGCACCGTTTTCTACCGCCCTTTTGACAGAACAGTGCGGTTCTTTTAAATGGCGGCAATCATCAAATCGGCATTGACCTAAGTAGGGCACAAAATCACGAAAACGCGCAGCAATATCGGTCACTTCATGCGGTAAGTAGGAGAGCGACGCAAACCCCGGCGTATCCATAATAAATGTATTTGGTGCCAGTCGCAGTAACTTGGCATGACGAGTAGTATTACGTCCACGGCCGATTTTTGAACTGACACTTTGCGTGCGCAAAGCGTCGGTCAGCGCCAAATGATTGATTAAAGTAGACTTTCCCACACCCGACGGACCACAGCAGACGCTGATGTGCCCCTGCAGAATCGCCAGTAACGGTTCGCGTACCGGCTGGTCATAACCGGATTGCAAAGTAATGTAGGGAACATTAGCATAGTCCGTTGCCAGACGTTTTGCTTTTACGTGATCTAAATCCACTTTTGTCCAACAAATTAACGGATCCAAACCTTGCTTTTCCGCCATCATTAAAATGCGGTCGAGTAAAAACAAATTTGGTTCAGGTTGTGCTACTGCCATCACGGCAATCAAATGTGTGACATTGGCAACATGAGGACGCTGTAACGTTGTCTTGCGCGGATGTATGGCAACAATCATGCCGGTTGTTTCCGTAAGCACATCGATGTCTACATAGTCACCCACCAAAATGCCGGAAGACTCCAGCTTCAACCGCCCTCTGCTTTTGCAAGTGTATTCATGTCCGTGAGAATCAGAAACGGTAAAATAACCGTTCTGATTGCGTATCACAATTCCTTTTTGTTTCATTAGAGCTCTTGATCTTGCACGATAGCGTTATCTATCAACACTTGAACCCGTACCTGTCCGCTACCTGTGACTCGCTGGTTAATAGTAGTCCCTGCTTTTTCATTAGCGGAAAATACGGTATGTCTACCCGTATCATCGGTGACAATAATTTCAACATGATGAGATTTTCCATCGTTAGGCACCCGAATACCGACATTCGCCTTTTTTTCTTCCGTTTTGTCAAATGTCAAATCTACGCTTGAGCCGCGTACAATGGCTTGTCCTGCAGATGGATTCTGTGCAGTTACCAAATCTCCGTCGGCGGGCGTGACATCTTTGCCGTCACGTGTCAAAGAACCCACTGTCAAATCTGCCTGTTTCAAGATTTGTTTTGTTTCCTGCCATGTTTTACCGACAACTCCCGGAGTCGTAACACGGCTAACCATGTCTTTTTTGTTGACAACCACGTTTACACTAGTGTCCGCTTCCACTTTATTCGGCGCCAGCGGCGACTGTCCGATAATGGTATCTAAGGGGCGACTGCTGTCTTCCCTCTCTTCAATTTTTCCAAGCCTTAAGTGGATGCTGTTCAGTTTGGCAGTTGCCTGTTCAATCGTAAGGCCTGTCAAGTCGGGAATCAAAATATTGCTCCCGCCTTTACTGATAGTCAGATGAATAATACGATGCGTTTTTACTTCCATTCCGGCGCTCGGCGTTTGCGAAATAACTTGACCGATGGGCACATCTTCACTCGCAATTTCGCTGATACGAACATTTAAATTTTTGCTTGTCAGCGTTTTTTGTGCTACTTCTACCTGTTGGCCCACCACATTGGGTAATGTCATTGAATCCGGGCTCCAAAAATCGCCAAACATCCAAAAGGCAATACCCGATGCCAATAAGAATAATCCGGCAATGCCTAAAACAATCCATCGTACCGGCCACGATAAAATCGGTGTTAATACACTTTCTTTCGGTTCCAAATCCGTTTTGGGAATCGGGCGGGTGCGCGGAAATTGACCTGTGGAAAAATCATGACGACCGGTTTTTGCATTTTTGGGCGTTACTAAACCCTGCGCTAAACGCAATTCAGCGATCATTTCCGAAATATCGCTGAACCGTTTATGCGGATCTTTTTGTAGTGCCTTCATGACACAATCTTCCAACATTGGTGAAATGGTCGGATTGTATTTTGCCGGTTTAGGGATATCTTCCTGCATATGCTTCAAAGCAATGCTGACCGCCGTTTCTCCCTCAAAAGGAAGGTGACCGGTAAGCATCTCATACAGCACGATTCCTAAAGAGTACATATCCGTTTGTGGCGTCAGCGGATCACCGCTGGCCTGTTCCGGCGAAAAATAATGTACAGAACCAAGTACGGATTGCTTATTGGCAATCGTAACTGTATTGATCGCACGTGCAATACCGAAATCAGCAACCTTGATTCTACCGGTTTTAGTAACCAAAATATTATGCGGTTTGATATCGCAATGAATAAGGCCGTTAGCATGTGCATGTTCCAATGCTTCTGCAATTTCTATCGCAATTCGAACGGCCGCTTCATTGGAAAGGTGCCCCTGACGCGCAATATAATCTTTTAGCGTTTCACCGCCGACGTATTCCATGACGATATAATACACATCATTGTCCTTGCCGACATCATAGATATTAACAATATTGGGGTGGGACAATTTTGCGGCCGCTTGTGCTTCTCTTCGGAATCTTACGACAAAATCGTTGTCAGTCGCAAAATTGCTATGCAATATTTTTACGGCAACGACACGATCCAGTAACACATCTTGAGCACGATAGACATCAGCCATGCCGCCGCTACCAATTTTTTCGGTCAGCTGGTAACGATTGTCTAAAAGCCGTCCAACCATATAGTTTACACCATCACTTTCTCTTACGTATTACTGATTACGACCACGGTCGCGTTATCTTTGGCTCCGCCTAGATATACTTCACGCATGATCGAGCGAGCGCACGCTTCCGGCGCATTTTCATTCGTAATTAAAAGATCACGTAATTTTGCGTCCGAAACCATATTATAAACACCGTCGGTGCACATCACAATCATCTCTTCCGATTGCAACGTTAATCGCCCTGTATCTACTTTCAGAGTATCCGTTGTACCGACGGAACGGGTAATTACATTGCGTGACGGATGAATTTTAGCCTGCTCCTCAGTTAAAGTACCTTTGTGAACCATTTCGGTAACCAAGGAGTGATCCACCGTAATCTGGGTCAACTGACCACGATAGTAACGATAAATTCGACTATCGCCGACATGCGCCCAGAAGAATAGATCTTCTTCAGCGCGTGCAACTAAAAGCGTTGTCCCCATGCCGTTTAGATTCGGCTCACTGTTAACACGTTCGCGGATAGCTATATTTGCTTGATTGACCGCATCTTTTAGTGTGACTTCGTTCCAAAGCTCCGAACGTTCACTGCGCACATAGTCTGAGACACGTTCGATGGCCATGTGACTTGCGATCTCCCCGGCAACATGTCCTCCCATTCCGTCCGCCACAATAAAAAGCGATGGCGCAACGATGCGGAAAGCATCCTCATTTGTAGGACGCACAAGACCACGCTTGGTGATACCAAAACTTTTCATGAAACCACCTTAATAGTAAATTTAATCAATATATGGATATCGTATCATCTATCAAATACAGCGTCAAACTAGGCGTTATCTCCAACAAATTTCATTTTGAGCTGACCACAGGCAGCTTGAATTTCAGTACCCATTTCTTTGCGGATGGTAGCTGCTATTCCCTGCTTTTGCAGCTGTTCACAAAATTCCTGTGAATGTTTCATTTCCGGTCGCCGGTAAGGAATACCCGGGCTCTCATTTAATGGAATCAAATTTACATGCGCGCGCAACGGACAAATCATTTGCGCCAACTCGGCGGCATGTTCCGGCTGATCATTGACTCCTGCCAAAAGAATATATTCACAAGTCACGCGTCGGCGGGTGGTTTGGGTATAGAATTGTAACGACTCCAATAGTTCCGGCAAGGGATACCATTTACTGATCGGCATGATTTGATTGCGGATTGTATCGTTCGGTGCATGTAGCGAAAGTGCTAATGTAATCGGTATTTTTTCTTTAGCCAAATCATAAATTTTAGGTGTAATACCCGAGGTCGATAGAGTCATATTTCGATAACTTATCGCTAATCCTTCAAAACCATGACACATTTTCATAAAAGAAAGTACATTATCATAATTTTGTAAAGGTTCACCGGAGCCCATCAACACGAAAGAGTGAATTTTGATATCATAGAGAAATTGCCATAAATAAATCTGTGCCAACATCTCTGCGGCCGTTAAATTACGTTGCAAACCGGTTAAACCTGAGGCGCAGAATGTACAGCCGACCGCGCACCCTACCTGCGTGGAAATGCATACAGAATAACCGTACGGTTGATTCATTAGTACTGTTTCAATCAGTGAGTTATCGCTATAACGCAGCAACAACTTGGCGGTTTTTCGGTCGCTGCTCCGTTGTTCACGCACAATGGTCGGAAAATCGATGATGCACGATTCTATCAGTTTGTTGCGCAATTCTTTCGGCAATTGAGCCATTTCATGAAAATGTAAAACACCCCGCTTATACATATAATCGAACAACTGCTGACCGCGGTATCCGGGAGCGCCAAGTTCCTTCATTAAAGCCCGCAATTCCGGGAGGGTTTTACCCCAAATATTTTGTTTCATATTTTGTTTTCCCAAGCGCAAATATAAAAACCGTCTGTTTTCGATTCCGGCGGCCAAAATCTATACTCATCTATATTGATCGTATTCTCCAGCGAAATTGTACACGGTTGCAATTGAGGATGGGTTTGTGAAATTCTTTCTCTTACGCCTTCGTTCTCTTCCGGATTCAGTGTGCAGGTACTGTACACTAAGCGACCACTCGGTTTTAAATACGTAACGGCACGTTCTACGATTGCCTGCTGTAAGAGAGGAAAGGCCTTTAATTCTTTCGAGGTCCGCCGCCATTTAAGATCCGGGCGACGGCCGATAACTCCTAATCCTGAACAAGGAGCATCAACGAGTACTTTATCAAACCTTTTTTGCCAATTCGGATTTTCTTTAGTGGCGTCCTGCACCACTGCAGAAACGATAGTTACGCCCAACCGCTTACAATTATCCCGAATCAGCTGTTGTTTGTGAGGATATAAATCACAGGCAATAATTTCTCCCTGATTTTCCATAATTTGTGCTAAGTGAGTGGTTTTACCGCCGGGCGCTGCACACAAATCTAATATAGTTTCACCCGGCTGCGGAGAAACTGCATGTGCTACCCACATCGCCGCTTCATCCTGGACATATAAAACCCCGCTTTGCAGCTCTTCACGAATGGCGGCAATCCCTCCCCGGCTAATGGAAAGACCTTCAGGAACAGCAAGCTTTACTACGTCTACACCGCGAGATATTAAATTTCGTATAACCTCATCCCGAGTTTGCCTAAGCGTATTCACACGCACAGTGAGTGGCGCCGGCTGCATAAAATAAGCAAACAGCTCTTCCGTGCGTTCCATGCCCCATGTACGAACTGCCCATTGAGCGAACCACTTCGGCTGACAATATGTAAGACTTAAATAGGTAATAGGATCATTTGTCCGTTGCGGAATTTTAAACCCTTCTCGCTTACGTAAATAGCTGCGTAAGCAACCGTTTACAAAACCCGCACTGCCACGATGTGATACTTCTTTTGTCAGCTCGACGGCTTCGTTAATGGCCGCGCGCGCAGGCACACTGTTTAGAAAAATAATTTGATATAATGCGCACAACAAAATGAGCCGTACATCCGCATCCAATTTTGCCAACGGCTGGCGACTTAAACGGCCTAATATCCACTCCAAATAATTTTTCTTACGAATTACACCGTAAATGATTTCGGTGGCAAATCGGCGTTCGCGATCTTCAGCAGGCCATGTGGTAAATACTTGTTGCAAGGCAATATTTGCATAAGCCTCTTCCACAAGCACCTTACGCAAGACGACGAGCGCTATTTCTCGAGCAGTTTTCAACAGACTTCTTTTCTCCTAACAAATGGGCTAATACTTTATCTACTTTTTGCAGATCCACTTGGGTATTGAAACAGGGACCATAGGGACGACTATTTAAAACCCCGAACACTAAAATCGGAAAAACATCCCGCATTCCCAAAACCAGGTCCCGCTCACAAGCGATCGCAATAATCGCTTTAGGACGATGTTTTTTTACTAAAAGGCGCGCAAAGGTTCCCCCGGTCGCGATATATAAGGAGACGCCATATGTTTTTGCAAGATGAACCAATCCTCCTACCGGACAACGCCCGCATTCACGACAGGCAAACGCATCGCGAGTTACTTTAATCGGACAGGTATCATTTTGCAAGCAATGCGGTGTCAGCAGCATAATATCTTCCGGTTTGAGCTTCGTCAGGTAGCGCTCTGACAATGTATTGATTAAGTCTACCAACGACTGGGCGACATGCTCTTTCGGAATACGGAATACTTTGCCCCATAAAATGCAATACGGTAAAAAAATATATACCGCTTTACTGGCGCTACGTAAAATCCCCAAGGGCAATTCATGATGGGTTTCCAACGCCACGCCGATGCTTGCAATCAGGCCGCCGCTGAAGATCACACCCGCTGCCGCCAAAACGTATGCAAGATTCGGCAAAACAGGATGCAGCAAAGCTAAGCCGGGCGCCAATAAATACGCAATCGCAAAGGCGGTCGCACTTAATGTTGCCCACGTCAACAAGGTCAAACGCAGGCAGAGATTACGATTTTGCAACGTTTCATCAATCTGTTTGTTCGCCAAGGGTTTCACCTGATTTTATTTGGTAGCCGTTAATAAACTCAGCCGCCTGCATATTCCGTTTGCTTTCCGGCTGCATTTGCAAAAGCTGCAAGCTCCCCTCACCCGTACCGACAAAAACATCCGTACCGTCCACCAATAATTCACCCGGTAAAAGCATCGCATGCGCTTTTGTCAGAGCGGTTTGATGAATTTTCAAACGTTTTTCGCGAAAGAATGTATAGGTTCCCGGATTCGTATGCAATGCACGCACTAAATTATGAATAGTGCGCGCATTTTTATTCCAGTGGATTCTTCCCTGTTCTTTAGCAATTTTTCCGGTACATGTAGCCCGATCGTGTACTTGCGGTGTAGCGTCACCAATCGCTGTATCCGCGTCCGCCAAGACCTCTTGCAAGGATTCCGCACCGAGTAAGGACAAGTGCGCAGATAATTGATTGAAATCCCAATCAATAGGAATATCGATCCGACGTTGTAAGATGATATCGCCGGTATCCATACCTTCATCTAAATGCATAATAGTGACACCGGTCGTCTTATCGCCATTGAGCAAACTGTACTGCATAGGTGCGGCGCCGCGATACTTGGGCAACAATGATGCGTGAACATTGATCGCACCAAGACGCGGAATTTCAAGAACTTCTGCCGGGAGAATTTGACCATAAGCCACCACGATCAAAAGTTCCGGTGCAAGTTCCTGTAATTTTTTTTGCGCGTCGACATCGCGCAGTGTTGCCGGCTGATACAACGACAAACCATGCGTACGGGCACACTCTTTCACCGGTGAAAAGCTCATTTTTTTACCGCGACGATTGACGCGATCCGGTTGTGTATATACACCGACAATTTCCGCTTTCGGATGTGTTAGTACCGACTCCAGACAGGGTACAGCAAATTGCGGCGTCCCCATAAAAACGACTCTCATTCGATCGTTCCTTCATTTTCTTTGTACAAATTTTTCGCACGTTCGATGTAAAGAGTACCATCAATATGGTCATTTTCATGTTGGATAGCCTGCGCCAACAGTCCCGTTGCTCTTACCTCATGCGTACGCCCATTACGATCTTCATATCGTACAGTAACGCTGGTAGAGCGCTCGACCACTCCCACAAAACCAGGAACACTTAAGCAACCTTCCGTCATTTCTTCTTTTTCGTCAGATAAAGTAATAATTTCCGGGTTAATATATTCCACATAACCGTTGCCGTCATCAATCACAAAGATCCGCAACGATTCACCGACTTGTGGTGCTGCAAGGCCCACGCCGTTGGCATCATATAACGTATCTTTCATATCCTTCAGCAAAGTTTTAATCGATTTTGTCATTTTTGTAACAGGTTGCGCTTTTGTTTTCAGTACGGGCGCGCCCGCCAATACAATTTTACGAATTGCCAATCGTGTCACCTCTTTTGTATGTTAGCTCATTTCCATATCTATTATTATACCATTTACTTGCCATAGGTCGCTTTTCTTGATATGCGCTCTAACCGTGTTAAGATTTTTTGCTGTTATTTGAAACGACATATAAAACCGGTCACGTAATTTAGCCTGATAATCAGGATAAATATCCGTATATTCCACTTCTACCCCTTTTTCTGCAAGGATTTTTGCAAGATCATCAAATAGAACTTGTAAATGACTTTGCGCTTTTTCTTGGCTCTCCGCAAAAGCGCTGATTTTAGCGCGTTCAAAAAATGGCGGGTAATGCAAATACTCGCGCAGTTCAAGTTCTTCGGTATAAAAATTCTGCCATTCATCGGTGCAGGCCGCCTGCAATGCATAATGCCCCGGATGGTATGTCTGCACAATGACGCGCCCATCACCGTCTTTACGTCCTGCGCGTCCGGCTGCTTGCACAACCAATTGAAATACCTGTTCCGCCGCATTATATTGCGGGCGATTTAATAATGCATCGATGCTTAAAATTCCGACACAGCCGACATTAGGAATATCATGGCCTTTCGCCACCAGCTGCGTTCCCAATAAAATATCGGCTTTCCCTTGTGCAAAGGTATCTAAAATTTCTGCGCGCCGCCTTGCATTCCCTGCATTATCCGTATCCAAACGCAGAACTTTCGCCCGGGGAAATGCTTCCGCTACCACTTTTTGCGCGCGTTGCGTGCCGAGTCCAAAATATTTAATCGCTTTACTGCCACAATTTGGGCAGCTTGCGGGCATCTCCCGTGCGCCGCCGCAACGATGGCATTGTAAAGTATGAGTCGGTAAATGATAGGTATAAGGCAAGTCGCAATGAGGACAGGTTAAAACATAACCGCATGTTCGACAGGAAACATGGGTAGCATAGCCGCGTCGGTTTAAAAGCAAAATAATTTGACGTCCTTGCGAAAGCATCGTCTGCATCGTCTGATACAATTCCCGTGAAAGAATGGAACGATTCCCCGCCTCCAGCTCGCTGCGCATATCGACAATATGCATTTTCGGTAAGGATACACCGCCGATACGTTCCGGGAGCAGTAGTGTAGTGATTTCGCCATTTTCAGCGCGATAATAACTTTCCATCGAGGGTGTTGCCGCGCCTAAAACGAGCGGACAATGATGCCAACGTGCACGCCACTCCGCCACACGTCTGGCATGATACCGTGTCTGCTCACTTTGTTTGTAGCTGGCATCGTATTCTTCATCGATAACAATAAGGCCGATGTCTTCTGCCGGCATGAATACGGCGGAACGTGGTCCGATTACAATATTTCCCCGGCCCGCGCGCACACGCCGCCAGTTATTAAAGCGCTCCAGCTCCGTCAGACCGCTGTGCTGACAAAAAATTTTTTCCGCTCCGAAGCGTGCCGTAAAGCGACGCACCACTTGATCCGTTAGCGAAATTTCCGGCGTCAAAATCAATACGTTCTTGCCTTTCTCTACGGCGTTAGCGGCAGCGCGCAAGTATATTTCCGTTTTGCCGCTGGCAGTGACTCCATGTAGCAAAAACGTTTCATTACGCTGTTCATTTAAGGCTGACAGAATGGATGCCCACGCTTGCTTCTGTGCCGAGGTAAGTGGAGGTAAATGATCCGGGATACCGGTATGGTCGCTGCACTTTTCGTGAGTGCTTACATAACCATTGCTTAGCGCAGATTTACGTAACGCGGCAGAAAATCCCGCAGCATTTAACTCTGCTGATGTTTGCTCCGGATGCTCTGTTAAAAAGAGAACCAGCTCCTGCTGACGAGGCGTACGCATAAGTTGTGATTGTGTGGGTTCAATGGCTGCATCCCAAACGATTTCACTCGCGAATCGCGAATCACTCAGCTGTTTTAGTTCACCTTTAATCCAGCCATTGGCAAGTGCCTCCAGCATATTGGGAAAATAATTCTTCAGAAGTTTTTGATGGTTTGTAGGAATATTCTCAGGTGCTATTTTTTTTTGTCCTGATACCGTTAAGCTATAGCGCGTTTGGCCTTTAATCGTCTTTTTATCCACTAAAAATAAACGCAATGCTTCAATCAATGGACACGCATAGTACATTGCCAACCATTCAGCAAGTGCCAGCATTTCCGATGTAAACCAGGCATTATCTCCTATTGCCTCAAAAATACTTTTCAACTCGCGCGTTGTATCCTCAAAAGTTTCCGACCGAGTCTTCCAAACGATCCCCTCTTCGTGACCGGTTCCCCATGGAACAATCACTCGCCAACCGGGAGTGATATATTCCAAATGAGCGGGAATACGGTATGAAAAACATTTTTGTAAATGCTTAGTCGGTCGGTTAATGATAATTTCAGCTACCGTCATAAACTCTCCTATGTGAAAAGAAGACGGCATATACCGTCTTCTTATAATCCTGCATCTTTACGCAATTCATCTGCTTTATCGGTGCGCTCCCACGGCAAATCAATATCCGTTCTACCGAAGTGCCCGTAGGACGCGGTCTGTGCATAAATCGGTCGTTGTAAGTCAAGATCGCGAATTATTGCTGCCGGTCGTAAATCAAAATGGGTGCGAACCAGGTCCGTGATTTTTTCATTAGGGATCTTACCCGTGTCAAAGGTGTTGACTAAAATTGACACCGGGTGCGCTACGCCGATCGCATATGCCAGCTGAATTTCACATCGATCTGCAATCCCCGACGCGACAATATTTTTCGCCACGTGACGTGCTGCATAAGCCGCCGAGCGATCTACTTTTGTCGGATCTTTACCGGAAAATGCACCGCCGCCGTGGCGAGCCATCCCGCCATAGGTATCCACAATAATTTTACGACCGGTCAAGCCGGCGTCCCCTTGCGGACCGCCAATGACAAAGCGCCCTGTAGGATTAATATAGAGCTTCGTTTTATTGTCATACAAGTTATCCGGCAAAATAGGCTTGATGACCTGCTCGATAATATCGTCACGTAATTCTGCTATCTCTACTTCGGGGCTATGCTGTGTCGAGATAACGATTGTATCAATATGTACCGGCTTACCATCCACATATTCTACGGTTACTTGTGTTTTACCGTCCGGACGCAAATACGGCAAAATACCGTCCTTGCGAACTTCCGCCAACCGTCGCGCCAAACGATGTGCTAACGAGATCGGCAACGGCATCAATTCAGGTGTTTCGCGAACCGCATAGCCGAACATAAGGCCTTGATCGCCGGCACCGATTTCGTCAAAGATGTCTTCACTTTTTTCTTTTGCTTCCCACGAGCTGTCTACACCGATAGCGATATCTTGCGACTGTTCATCAATCGATACCAACACCCCGCAAGTATCCGCATCAAATCCGTATTTCGCACGATCATAACCGATGCGTCGAATCGTCTCACGAATAATTTTATTGATATCAATGGAGCAGGATGTCGATATTTCACCAACAACGTGTACTAAACCGGTGCTGACTACTGTTTCACAGGCAACTCGTCCATCCGGGTCCTGTGCCAAAATCGCGTCCAAAATATTGTCTGAAATTTGATCGGCAATTTTATCCGGATGTCCTTCCGTTACCGATTCTGAAGTAAAGAATTCTCTTTCTGCCAAAATATTCGCTCCTTTTGCATAAAAAAATCCCTCCATGAGGGATTTCCCTCATCTTCCAGTTGCCTGTCGGATGTAGCACCGAATTGAACCGGTTGCTGTGGCTTCTACGGGCCGAATCCCTCCACCACTCTGGATGAGTACAATTATTATTTTATGATATTATGCTATTTTTTGCAAGCGTTTGCCAACTTCGCCGCCCGTTTGATGATCTCTTCCGCCACCCGGTCTTTAGTCATGATATCCAAAGATTCGTGACTGCCGTCACGATAGACAAACGTTACGATGTTAGTCTCCGTCTGGAAACCGGCGCCGGGGGCAGCCACATTATTGGCCACCAACATATCCAAATTTTTCTTGACCAATTTGCCCTTAGCATATTCCAAAACATTTTGGGTTTCCGCCGCAAACCCGATCAAAATTTGTTGCTTTTTACGTTGGCCCAGTTCATATAAAATATCAGGATTGCGTACCAGCTTGATTCGCATATCGTCGTCCTGTTTTTTGATTTTTTGAGATGCAGTTTTCGCCGGGCGATAATCTGCAACAGCTGCCGCTTTGACGACAATATCGGCAGTATCAAATTCGGCATCAATGGCGTCCTTCATTTCCCGCGCGCTATTGACATGAACGATACGTACACCGGGAACTTCCGGCAGCGATGTTGCCGCACTGACCAAGACCACTTCGGCTCCCTGGCAAGCTGCAGCAGCGGCTACCGCATACCCCATTTTGCCGCTGGAGCGGTTGGAGAGATACCGTACCGGGTCAATAGCCTCGCGTGTCCCACCGGCGCTGACAACCACTTTTTTACCTTGCAACAGACCTTGCGACGCCACTCTTTCAATGGTGGCAACGATTGTCTCTACGGCGGGGAAGCGCCCCTTACCGTTTGTACCGCAGGCCATATCCCCCGATTCCGGTTCGATGACGGTATAGCCCGCACTAGCCAACTTTTGTAAATTGCTTTGCGTAAAAGGATTTTCGTACATTCGGGTATTCATCGCCGGCACGACAACTACCGGAGCGGGTGTTGCCATTACGGTTGTCGTCAGCATATCATCGGCAATCCCGTTGGCTACTTTGCCAATTAAATTTGCGGTCGCCGGAGCCAAGACGAAAACATCCGCCAAGTTAGCCAGAGCAATGTGTTCTACATTCCAATGGGTGATTTCTCCCCACATCGTCGTCGTAACCGGCTGACCGGAAAGCTCACGAAAAGAAAGCGGCGCCACCAACTTCGTTGCGTGTTCCGTCATAATCACATGAACTTCCGCGCCATGTCGACGCAGCTCTCTAACCAAAAAAAGCGCTTTGTAAACAGCAATACCGCCGCTTACGCCAAGAACTACTTTTTTCCCTTGTAAGCGTTCCATTATCGTATATTTCCCGCCGGATGGGTAGCCGCTTTCTTGACTTTACCGTAATAAATTTCTTCTAAAGCAATCGTTGTCGGCTTTTTCTCATCAGCTTCTACCAATGCCTCCGCTCCTTCGGTGAGTTCTCGTGCTCGTTTAGCCACCATAGAAACCAAGGTATATTTACTGTCTACACGCTCCAATAAGTCATCAATTGATGGGAATACCATAACTACATAACCTCCCTGGTAATATACTTTTCAAAAATAGTATCGATTTGCTCTTTATTACGCGACAGTTTACAACGTTCTGCCACCATAATGGCGCGAACTTTATCTACGGCTTCATCCAATTTATCATTGACAACGATGTAGTCATATTGGTGCGCTAACTCGAGTTCGCCAATCACTTTCGCAAGACGCATTTGAATCACTTCTTTGGAATCAGTATCCCGAGCATACAAACGATGAGAGAGCTCCTGTAAAGATGGTGGGACAATGTAAATAAAAATCCCTTCGGGATATTTTTTCTTGACCTGCATCGCGCCTTGAATATCGATCTCAAGCAAGACCGTTTTACCTTCATGAACCAAATCAAGTACTTGCTTTCTCGGTGTGCCGTAGTAATTGTTATAAACTTCGGCATATTCAAGAAAGGCGTCTTGTTTCAACATGTTTTTAAACTTATCGACAGAAGTAAAGAAATAATTGACCCCGTCAACCTCACCTACTCGTTGCGGCCGGGTGGTAACCGAAATGGAGTAACGAATTTCCGGATGAAGCCGGCGCAGTGCATCACAAATCGTGCCCTTACCTGCACCGGAAGGACCTGAGACCACTAAAAGTACGCCTTCGTCATGTTTATACTCCGCGCTCATTCTTTTTCTTCATCCCATTCTTCGCCGAATTCATGTAACCGGTTGGCAATGGTTTCCGGCTGGATAGCTGATAGAATAATCTGCCCGCTGTCCATAATCAAAACGGCGCGAGTTTTCCGGCCATACGTTGCATCTACCAGAATACTCCCTTCGCGGGCTTCTTGGATCATACGCTTGATCGGAGCTGATTCCGGACTAATGATTGCCATCAGTCGACTGGCGGAAACCATATTGCCAAATCCGATATTAATTAATCGTACATTCATCATTGTTTTCTCCGATTCTTTTATATTCGCCACTGAATACCTCTACTGCCGGACCTGTCATTTGTACCGGTTTCCCAACACCCGGCCAAGTTATTTGCAGCCGTCCGCCGTCCAAAATTAACGTCGCTGTATTTTTCATCAGTTGGTTGGCAACAGCCGCTACCAATGTCGCACATGAACCTGTTCCGCACGCTTCCGTAATACCTACGCCGCGTTCCCAAACACGCATGCGGATTTCATTCGCAGACAAAACTTGTGCAAACTCCACATTCGTCTTTTCGCTAAATAGCGGATTTGTTTCGATCTGAGGCCCCCAATCTCCCAACGGCACTGTATCGACATCATCAACGAATGTAACAATGTGCGGATTCCCCATAGAAACACCGGTAAATGTAAGCGTCTTTCCATCAAGATCGATTTGAATATTTTGCGCAGGCTGCTCCTTATCCGCAGTTATACCGATGTCACCGCGTCGTAATTTAGGTACGCTCATGATTACGGTGACCTCTGATTCCTGCGGCGTATGGTTAATCACATCAGCCTGCATGACCCCGGTGGCTGTCAAAATACGCCAATGCTTTTTGTCCGGCTGCTGCTGTGTTGCATAGGCAGCCACACAACGGGTTACATTGCCGCACATCTCCGCAATGGTTCCGTTCGCATTATAAATCCGCATTTCTAAATCATAGTGAGAATTTTCGGGAGGTAGTATGATCGCTACACCGTCTGCGCCGATGCCGCGTTTACGATCGCATAGTTGGCGTGCTAAAGAAGGTGTCATCACCACTTCTTCAATAAGTCCGTCCAGTAAAACAAAATCGTTTCCCAAACCATGCCACTTTGTAAACTGCATACAATACCTCCATTTAAGCTATTTTACCATTTTCAGTAACTGATGTAAAATGAAGAGACTTAGCAGATATAGACGGAGGAAATGGAAGGTTTAGATGAATATTGACAGTTTGCTTTTTACAAAATGGGCTTTACTTGCAAAAGAAGAATTACAAGGCGCAAAGCTCGGCAACATTCGAATTTTAGATACATCCACGTTCAGCTTAACAATGCTTTTGCCTCGAGGTACACGCGCCTGGCAAGTCTCCTTACAATCATCGCCACGAACTTGGTGGAGTCATAAAAAGCCGGCAGGAAACAATACTCCTACCAACAATTTTTGCATGGTTTTGCGCAAACATCTGGAGGGCGCCACACTTACGGAAATTGCAGCACGCTATGGTGATAAATGGGTCACCGCCACATTTCAGCGCATTGAAGCCCAAGGAAAAATTGTCTCTAAAAAGCTCGAATTAGAACTGATTCCGAATGCACCAAATCTGGTATTAACTGTTGACGGACAAGTTATCGATGCGTTACATCGCAAACCCTCTTCGCGCCGTGATCTCGCTCCCGGTCAAACCTATAGTGAACCGCCGCACAGCGAAAAAATATTCTGGCTCGAATTGACACCACAGGAAATATTGAACTTAATCGGCGAATTACCACAGGAGCTCACTCTTACACAAGCACTTGCCACTTATTTTAACGGTTTTTCTCGTCCGTTAACCAGGCTGTTAAACACACGCTTACAACTCGTTCCGGAAATGACGTTGGCAGAGCTTTCCTCTGCGTCAAAAAAAGAGTTGATGACATGCTTGGCAACATTGCAGAAACTTTTCATGACGCAATCTAACGTATATTTTTATAAACACGGCCGCGAAGCGTGGCTGTCTCCTTTCCTATTTTGGGAATGGCAGATGGATAAAGTCGCAGAATTCTCTGATCCTAATCAGGCGTTTGCTTCTGCAGAACTTTTTTCGCAATACGAAGAACGCATCCAGCGCCTGCGCCAACGTATTCGCTCTATGCAAAAAAAGGAACGCACTAAGCAACAAAAAATCCGCCGGGAAATGGCGGAAACGGATCGTCTTGAAACTGACAAATTATACGGTGATCTTTTGTCTATTCATGCGTATTTACCACATGAATATCGCACAAAAATTACACTTCCCAATTTGCTTTCTGATCAGCAGGAAGATGTTACCATACCTCTGCGCGCGGAATGGTCGCTGGCGGAAAATGCGCAACTTTATTACAAGCGGTATAATCGTTTGAAAAAAAGAAAAACACAGGCTTTGCCTTTTTTGAAAAAATCGGAGCAGAATCTCCGGTATTTAGATTCCCTTGCGTATTTTCTTGAGGAGTCTTTGCAAGCACCGGAACTGACCGATTTAGAAAACGAATTGGATGCCTTGCGGCCTAAAAAGCAAAAGAATCACAATCATCGCTCATTAAGCACAAAATCGCAACCGCTGTCACTGAACTACGACGGCTACCGCATTGAGATCGGACGCAACAATGTGCAAAATGAAACCTTGACTCTTAAAACGGCAGGTCCTGATGACCTTTGGCTCCATGCCAAAGAAATTCCGGGTTCCCACGTTATCATCTTTGCCAATCCCGGTGAGTCCTTCACCGAGGAGGTCATTACCTATGCGGCGCAACTGGCTGCGTACTACAGCAAAGCCAAAACAGCCCCGAAGGTCGAAGTAGATTATACCTTTCGTAAATACATCAAAAAGCCACAAGGCACGCCACCCGGATTTGTGCATTATACTCACCAAAAAACGTTGCTTGTCCCACCGCAAAAAGAAAGTTAAAGAACCGTATCAATCGGTTCTTTTTTTGTAAATTCATTTTGTCCTATCGCGAAGACTTTATCAACTCTAAGAACCAATTCCTTGCTACTCGTAAAAAGTTTATATCCTTAATAATTATTTTTTTGAGCATATTACAACACGCATTATGCCATTGTGTATTCATGATACGTGCTGATGTCACCCAAAATCGTTTCTATTAAGAACTTCGGCTACGATTTTTGATTCGCAGCATATTTATTCGTGCCATTTGGCGCAACAAAAAAACCGATTCGCATGAATCGGTTTTTTTCTTAATAAATCTTATGACCAAAAATTGGTGCCGAGGACCGGAATCGAACCGGTACGAATCTCTCGATTCGACGGATTTTAAGTCCGTTGCGTCTGCCTGTTCCGCCACCCCGGCAAATGTGGAGGCGGCACCCAGAATCGAACTGGGGATAAAGGTTTTGCAGACCTCTGCCTTACCGCTTGGCTATGCCGCCACAATGGAGCGGGAAACGAGATTCGAACTCGCGACCCTCGCCTTGGCAAGGCGATGCTCTACCACTGAGCTATTCCCGCATGATGGTGCCTCAGGGCAGAATCGAACTGCCGACACGAGGATTTTCAGTCCTCTGCTCTACCGACTGAGCTACCGAGGCAAATAAAAAAGAAAAATGGCGACCCGGATCGGATTTGAACCGACGATCTCCGCCGTGACAGGGCGGCATGTTAACCACTACACCACCGGGCCGCAAGACTTACTTTGATAGTATATCGGTTTTCCTGTACAGTGTCAAGATTTCATTACAAGTAGCGTCGCTTTTTTGCATTCTGTAAACGCTTTTTATCTTTGCGCAAAAAGTTCGACCAAAAGCCGGGATGCAACATGACCAGCAATGTCAACAACTCCAAACGTCCCAACAACATGTCGACAATAAATACGACCTTGGCCCAGGGATGTGCCAATGCATATGAACCGGTCGGTCCTAAATGGCCGAACGCCAAGCCGACATTACCCAATGTGCTGGCAACCCCCGTCAGAGATTCCATAATCGGCATGCCAGTCAAGGTTACCAATAATGTCGATGTAAACAAAATCAAAATGTACAAGATGAAGAAAATAAGAGTTACCATAACTTTTTTGTTCGGTACCGCCTCCCCATTATATTTGACTACTTTCACCATACCCGGATGAATCATTTGCTGCAAATAGGCCCAAATGGCTTTACCGATATAAATGTAGCGAATCACTTTGACGCTGCCGGTCGTGGAGCCTGAACAGCCACCAATAAACATGGCAATAAATAAAATGGTTTTGGCAAACGGGGGCCAAAGATCATAATCAGCTACTGCAAACCCTGAGCCGGTTTGCATGGATGTCATGGTGAAGAATCCATCCATTAAACTCTCTAAAATCGTAGTATTTTGCTTGAAAAAGAGTGTGCTCGCAATAACTAACGCGCCTACACACAAAATGGAAATATACACTCGAAATTCGGTATCTTTAAAAATGAGGCGAAACCCTTTTTTCCACCCTAAATAATACAGACCGTAGTTACCGCCGGAAAGAACCATAAATAAAATAAAAATTGCCTGAATGACATAATTTTCTTCATAAATAAACGTTCCGGCGCTGCGAGCCGCAAAGCCGCCGGTTGCAATAATTGACATAGCATAATTCAGCGCTTCAAAAATCGGCATTCCTGCCAAACATAAGAGCCCAAACAATACGGCCGAAAAAAGGCAATAGATTCCCCACAGCGTGATGGCGTATTTGCGAATGCGCGGCATAATTTGACCATAGCCGTTAATCGCTGCTTCGGCATTAAAAAGGTTCGCTGCCTCCGGCCCTAAGCTGCGCAGAAACGCGAGCAAAAGAATAATGATCCCCATACCGCCAAACCAGTGTGTCATACTGCGATACAACAGTAACGGACGTGGCATCCCGTCGACGTCCAAAATAACGGTAGCACCGGTCGCCGTATAGCCGGAAACCGATTCAAAAAGCGCATCCACGAAACTGGGAAGTTCATTCCACATGTAGTAGGGCAGTGCGCCCACCAAGGAGGCTAAAATCCAAGTAAACGAAACCAGTACGAACCCTTGACTAAGTGAAATGGATGTGATTTTTTGACCGTTGCGGTCAATCAATATTCCCAATGCCAATGTAATTAAAGCACTAAAGAAAAGCGGCCAAATCCACTCGTTAATACAAATGCCATAGAAAAAAGGCACCAGCATAACAAGGGAAAACACCATAACCACTTTCCCTAACAAGGCACAAACGGCTTTCATCTTTTTATTCATACTATGCTTCCATATACGAAATTACCGCATCACTATATTCCGGCAGTGTAAATAGTACAATTTGATCGCCCGGCTCACACACCGTACGTCCATTTGGTACTATCGTTTCCTCACCGCGAACAATAGCTGCCAGTAAGGTTGTCCCCGGCAAATTAATTTCCGCCAACGGACGATGCACAAGAGGATTTTGCTCGGTTACTTTCAATTCCAAAGCCACCGCCTTCGAGTCCTCAAAACTACTGATGGAAAGCACTTCCCCTTTGCGAATCTGTCGTAAAATTTCGTTCGAAGTCAGTAAACGCGGCGAAAATACGATATCGATCCCCACTTGTTCCATCAAGTCTATGTATTCCGGTCGTCCGACACGTACAAGAGTTCGTTGGACACCAAAATGACGTGCCATTAATGCGACGAGTAAATTGAGTTTATCATCATCGGTCAAACAAACAATCGCATCATAATCGCCCACTTCCTCGTCACGCAAAAGATCGACATCAGTGCCGTCACCATTAATGACGATCACGTTGTCGGTTTCCGCTGAAAGGAGTTCGCAACGCTCATAATCTTTTTCGATAACTTTGACATGGTAATTGGCTTTTTCTAAAAGAATAGCCAAATTACGACCAACCAGTCCAGCACCCACCAGCAAAACATTTTGAATCCGTGTACGGGTCGTAGAGAGTTCTTCTTCAAGTCCTTCAATCGCTTGACGTTCGCCGAGAAAGAATACATTATCAAGCATTTGAAGCGTATCATCCCCGTTTGGAATGATCATACGTCCATGTCGGAAAATGCCGACGATCAGAACTTTGTCGGGAATTTCCAAATCACGAATCCGTTGTCCCAACATGTCTTCATTATCACGTGCTTTAATTTCCAAGAGTCGGACTTTGCCATTCGCAAAGTTTTCAACATCCAAGGCATTCGGCATCTTGATAATCTGCATTACTTCATTGGCTGTAACCATTTCTGTGTTAATAATGAGGTTCAAACCGAGCGATGCTAACGCCGGATTATTATTTTGCAAGATGTATTCTTTGGCACGGACACGCGCAATGGTTTGCGTCGCCCCCAACTGCTTGGCAATGTAGCAGGATAAAAGATTTACTTCGTCACGATCAGTCACAGCGACGAAAAGTTCCGTATCTTCCATGCCGATGTCCATAAGCAGACCGGGATTGGCTCCGTTACCTACCATCAGCATAGCTTCCAGATAGCTGCGAATCAAATCAATCCGCTCGGAATTTTCATCTATCAGGATGACATCATGATCTTCTTCCGATAAGCGCTGGGCAAGCGTGTATCCTACTTTGCCGGCACCGATAATCACAATCTTCATAATTCTACTCCACTAATCGTGTCTGCACATTGTCTTGGGTAATTTTTTCTTGTTTCATTAAATGCCCAAGTGCGCGTTTGAACGCACTTTTACTGAGGTTAAATTGACGACGAATGACCGTTGGATCGCTTTTGTCTGTATACGGCATTACACCGCCACGTGCTTCCAAATAAGCAAGGATCGTGGCTGCATCCGTGGCTATTGCGGTTTCTTTTTGTGCACGTAGCGATGCATTCAAACGACCGTCCGCGCGCACGAATGTAACCCGTGCCTTGACCATTTCTCCTACCAAAATCGTATGATCCCATTCATCACGATGAACAAAAACCAAATATTTTTGCGGCGTGATTCCCAATGCTCCGTCTGCGGTAATATTATAAATCGCCGCCGTTACTTCATCGCCACGCTCAATGCCCTCACTGGGTTTGGCAATGGATTGCATGGCTAAACCTACATCCATGCTCACCGCCAGTCGGCCGGATTTATCTTCGTAAAGACGGACCCAAACGCGATCACCTTCGTGAAGATTCCCTTTCATTTCGGCAAATGGTAAAAAGATACCGCGCTCAGTCCCTAAGTCAACGAAGGCACCAAAGCGTGTGCGTTGAATTACTTCAGCATATGCAATTTGCCCCGGTTGAATACGCGGTAAACGCATGCTCGCTGTCAATCTGCCTTTGGGATCATGGTACAGAAAAACATCCACAAGATCTCCCGTTTCGACCGATGTGGTTTGTTGATCATGATGCAGCAGAATATCATCCGAAGTATTTCCGGTGCCGGCATCCAAAAAGGCTCCCATTTCACCGGTACGTGCGACCCTAAGAGTGACAAGCGTATTTTCTTTTAACGTTACGTTATTGGTCGCCGCTGATTTGCTGTTCAATTTTGGCGTCTCCCCACATTGTGTCCAAGTCATAGTAAGTGCGTTCTTCCGGCACAAAGATATGGACGATAAGCGATCCGAAGTCCTGCAAAATCCAGGTTCCCTCACGGTATCCGTTTTCTCGTAAAAGCTCTACATTATTATCTGCTAACAGCTTAGTCACTTCGTCAGCCAATGCCTGTGAATGCTTTTTGTTTCCTGCATTCACCAAAATAAAATAATCCGCCAGCGTAGTAATACCGTCCATATTTAAAACTTTGATCTGTTTACCTTTTTTACTTTCCAATAAGGATACAACCTGTTCCGTTAGCTGCTTAATTTCCATATTTTCCCCTTCCTAATTTGCCATATTCGTAGTCAAGGTCTTACCAATCAACGTTTGACTACCGATCGGATCTATTTGCCAGTAATGAACTTCTCCAGCCGTTTGCGACTCCCCCGGTACGATGTAAAAAGCAACATTTTCAGGTGGTATTTTCGTCAATTCATATACCAGTTTCGCTCCGTCGCCTGCTGAAATATTACTCGTAAAATGATCCCACCCAAAATATGTATACATGTAGTTTACCCAACTATATTGTTTTTGCAGTTGTGAAAGATATGCTTTCAAAAATCGTTGTTGACGTTGAACACGCCCCAGTTCATCAGCAATAGAGTCGCGATACCGTAAGTAAGCAATCGCTTGATTACCGTCAAGCTCCTGGTAACCTTGTGCTAAACGAATAGGTGTGGTCATGCCATCGTCGTATTCCATGTTTTTTTCTACATACAGTGACACTGGACCACGCGTATCAAGCCAAGATGCAAAGTGCGATTCGTCAACTACCACATAGTAAGGAATAAAAATCTGAAATGAGCGCTCTACCTGCTCTTTTAATGCAACGATCCCGCCAACCCTATACGAATCCTTTAAAAGCGGCACGTGTCCGTCTTCGGTCGGTGATCCCATATTTGGCAAAAGTGAAATCGCAGCTGCTGTTTGTTTTTGAAAGTTAACGGCAATAAGCATAATGGTATCAGCTGTTTGCGGCTCACTTTGATCAATTCCCGTTGCCAAGATATAAATCGGTGTATCTGCCGTTCCCTGTACCAATTCTTTGGTGCCGTTGTCATGTGTTTTTTGTTGTACGAACCAATATACAGTACCGATCAAAAGCAAAAAGCACAACAACATGACTATCCATTTTAACCGTGAAAGCCAGCCTCTGCGTTTCTTACGTCGCCGTTTCGGCATCTTTATTCTTTCGTCATTCATGCTTGCTGCGTTTCCCTTATTAAATAATTACGCACATCTACTGTCGGCACATAAATTTCCTGCCCCAAATTCAATAGATGACGAATAGTCGAATCAATGCCGGCCAAGGCAGCTTTGTGCAAATCGGTTTTGGCGAGGGCACGGATCTGTTCCACACCGCTATATTCACGCATCGGCTCAATATAATCGGCTACAAATATAAGTAATTCAAGACGGCTCATTGCCACCCGTCCCGTAGTATGATACGCAATAGCGGCAAGTTCTACAGGGTCCGTAAAACCGAAGTTATTTTGAGCGTATACAGCCCCGGCAAGGCCGTGCAACAAACTGCGCATATGCCACATCATCGGCGAAATTTGTTGCTTTTGATCCGCCAACAACTCATGCATTTCTGTAAGTGACATTTCTTTCGCACAATCATGAACCAAGCCACAGCGCTCCGCCTGTTCGGGATCGCCGCCAAATTGTTGCGCCAAAACACTTGCCGTATGAGCAACTCCCAGTGAGTGACAATATCGCTTTTCGGAAAGCAATTCTTTCATTTTTTTGCGAAGTTCTTTGGTAGAAACAGTTTTAACAGTCATAAACTCTCTTTTCTGTCAGCCGGCAACGTACAGCGTCCGGTATTAAATAACGTACGGACTGCCCTGTGCAAAGACGCCTGCGCAAATCTGTCGCGGAGATTTCCAATTGTGGCGTTGCCAAATAATGGATACGCGTTTGCGCCAAATCCCCAAAGCGTTCGGTAAGATGCTCCCGGTTGACCTGGTAATGAGGCCGCAACGCGCTCACAAAATGGCATAATTCAATCAATTCATCTATGTACTTCCAAGTCGGCAATTGTTCCAGTGTATCCGTACCAACAATAAAATAGAATTCCGTACCGGAAGGATATTGCGTGTGAAAATATCGCAATGTATCTACCGTATAAGACAGTCCTTCCCGCTGTAACTCGACATCAGAAATGGCAAAATGCGGGTTATCTGCGATCGCCAAGCGCACCATCTCATATCGAAATTCATCCGGTGCGACATCTAAATTTTGTTGTTTATGCGGTGGATGCGAAGCCGGAACAAATACCACTTTGTCCAAATCATATTCTTGCCAGGCCGCTTCCGCTATTACCAGATGGCCAAGGTGAATGGGATTAAATGTCCCACCGAAAATTCCAATTCGTTGCGGCATTGTCATAAGCTATCTTCCTATCCCGAGAATTACGATCAACAGTACCAAAAAAACTATGAGTAGTATGTATTCTTTTGCATCATGACGACCTTTTTCAGTTTTGAAATGGTACTTCCAGCAAATTTTCCATTTGTGTAACATCATCGTCTTATTTGTCCTGTACTGAAAAGACAATACTTGTATGTGCTAAAGCTTGCAACCCCATAGGACTGCGTGTATGCAATGTTTGTGTACTGCTCCCAATCTCCGCCCCTAGATCAAATTCAAAATCGTCAGCAAAACGAGTGTAAACATTAGCATACACTACCGCACGTTTACAGGCTGGAAAGTCGCTGTTCACGACTCCGGCAACTCAATCTTAGAATCTTTTTCTTTCGCGCGAAAAAATACACCTATACCGCCGATCTGTTGTACTGTTTCAGCATGCAACACAGATGCTAACGTATTCATTGTGGCATCTTTTTCCGCCGGTGAATTCTGATGAATTTTAACTTTGATTAATTCGCGCTTGGTAATGGCCTTGCGCGCACTCTCGATCACTGTATCTTCTAAACCGTTTTTGCCGATTTGCACCACCGGATCCATATTCATCGCCAATTTTTGTAAAAACTTCTTCTGTCGATTTGTTAACATAATTACTCCTCAAAGGTAAATTCGACTTCTCCGATGCGAACTGTATCGCCTTGTTTCACACCCTGCTCACGCAAAAATTCATCAAGTTCCATATAGCGCCAAATTTTTTGAAAACGAAGAACGGAATAATCGTCATCAAAGTTTGTCATGCCAACCAGTCGTTTGATCCGACGGCCATGTAATTCATAAGCGGCATCATCGCCACGCGTCAACGTAAAATCCGGTTGCGGCGTTTCATCATATATCGCTTCATCAATGACAGCCGGCTCTTCCTGCGATTCCATTGCTACCTCTTGCAAAACCTCCCAGGTCCGCTGCAGCAGTGCGGGAATCCCTTCACCGGTCACAGTGGAAATGGGAAAGACTTCTCGCCCTTTTTCTGTTTGTATTTTAGTAAACGTCCTCAGCGCCTCAATATCAGACAAAACATCTATTTTATTCGCAACAATTAATTGGCGCTTCTGTGGCAACAGGTCACTATACAATGCCAGTTCGGTGTTGATAATTTCAACATCTTCCAATGGATCTCGCCCTTCGGAACCGGTGACATCCACCATGTGCAACAACACTTTACTGCGCTCCACGTGACGTAAGAACTGATGTCCTAAGCCGACACCTTTACTGGCACCTTCGATGAGGCCGGGGATATCTGCCATCACGAATTGTCTCTCTTCGTCCAAACGGACTACACCTAAACTCGGCGTAAGTGTAGTAAACGGATACGCAGCCACTTCCGGTTTAGCGGCGGATACTTTGCGAATCAGCGAAGATTTGCCTACGCTCGGATACCCGATAATTCCCACATCGGCTAACACTTTTAATTCCAAGCGTAACCAACGTTCCTGCCCCGGCTCCCCCTGCTCCGCAAATTTCGGTGCCCGATTGGCACTGGTGGCAAAGCGCGCATTTCCGCGGCCACCGCGACCGCCTTTAAGTGCAACATACTCTTCGCCGTCCGCTACTAAGTCGGCCAGTAACTTGTCACTCTCATCATCATACACAGATGTTCCCAAGGGAACATCAATGTATAAATCATTGGCATCTTTCCCGAATTTATTGCTTGATTGTCCGTTTTCGCCCGGTTTCGCTTTAAAGATCCTGCGATAGCGAAAATCAATTAACGTGTTCATGTTGCGCGTCGCACGTAAAATAACGGCACCGCCGTGCCCGCCATCGCCACCACTCGGACCGCCCTTGGGTACATACTTTTCACGACGGAAACTGCTCATCCCGTTCCCGCCGGAACCTGATTCTATTAAAATTCTTGCGCGGTCGATAAACATCTTGTTCCGCCTCTCTTCAAAGCGCACAAAGCGCTTAATGTAATAGTTTCTGCTAAATTAATCTCATGTTACATAATTCATTCAAAAAAATCAAATAGAGGCATCTATCGCCTCTATTTGATTTTTTTGACTTCTTCAATAGCTGTCTGCAGTGCTTGTGGTGTATCCGCTTCCGCTCCCAAATCGATGTCAGGCGTAACACCATATCCGTTAATGCTGCTTCCATTCGGACTGTAATATTCTGCAATCGTCAAGCGCAGTCCCGTCTCACCGGAGACCGGCAGTACGCTTTGTACGGTTCCTTTCCCATACGTTGTCGTACCCATCAAAATACCGGTTTGGTGATCCCGAATCGCTGCTGCTAAAATCTCACTGGCGCTCGCACTGTCATGATCAATTAAAACCACAAGAGGCACGCGCTCATTGCTGCCGTTCACTTTGATAACCTCGGTTTTGCCGGAGCGCGGCACAATTCGTACCAATTCCCCCTGCGACACAAAATGATCCGCCACCGCTGTTACGGCTGCCAACGAGCCTCCCGGATTCTTGCGTAAATCCAAGATCAGACGCTGCATACCCTGATATTTTAATTCCGTCAGCGCCCGGTTTACTTCCTCCGGGGTATGTTCCGTAAACTGACCGATGCGTAAATAGCCAATCTGCTCCGCCATCATCTCATGCGTTACCGTCGGAACAGAAAACTCTTTACGTTGCAGCGTAAAATCTCGGTCTCCGTTATCACTGCGTACCGTAATCGTTACCTGCGTATTCGCGGGGCCGGTGATTTTTTCAACCGTTTTAGGCAATGGCATTCCCTTGGTGGTTTCCCCATCTACAGCAACAATATATCCGTTTACCGGAATATCCGCTGCTTCTGCGCTTCCGCCGGGCAAAACCTGAACGATGCGGGGAAACTCGCTGTCGGTTGTCAGAATGATGCCTACACCCACAAACTTGCCTTCTATGGATTTCGTAAAACGGGCAAAGTCACCCGCCGGCAAATAATAGGAGTATGGATCATTCAAGCTTTGTACTAGGCCGCCAATAGCCCCGTCAGTCAATTGCTCCGGATCGGGGCGATGGACGTAATCATGCCGTACCGTAAGCAACACACGCGCAAATCGCACGCCATCTTCAACACTGCCAAACAGAAGATAGGATGTTGCCAATAAAACCAAAATAACAAAAATAGTTCCCGTCACTACTGCACGTACCAGGTATTTAAAATTCCATGGTTGTTTCATCAGAGATATCCCATCGGGTCTACAGGCGAGCCGTTAACACGCACTTCAAAATGGCAATGCGGTCCAGTCGAATAACCGGTAGAACCGGCATATGCTATAACTTGTCCCTGTTGCACACTCTGCCCCGGCGAAACCGCCAGCTCGGAGTTATGTCCGTACAAAGTACTCAAACCATTCCCATGATCAATAACAACGGCATAGCCGTAACCGCCGAGCCAGTCCGCTTCAATGACAACACCGCTATCCGCTGCTACAATAGGCGTGCCGGTATCGACTCCGATATCGATGCCCGAATGATAAATCTGCGTGCCGAAAATCGGGTGAATACGATAACCGAACGGTGATGTGATAGGACCGCTTGTCGGCCAAACGAAAACACCACTGCCATGCACAACCTGTCCGGCACTGGCACCTTGTTGTTGCCGTGCTCTAATGCGTGCTTCGATATCCTGACTGGTAGCTTGTAATTCCGCGTAAGACGCTTCTGCTAATGCCTTTTCATCTTGTAAGCGTGCTAAGACGATCAGTTGATCCTGTTTTTTATTTTCGACAACGGTCTTCTTTGCTTCCGCTTCGGCTTGCAGTTGTGCCAACTGCTGACGTTGTGCTTCCAACTGCTGTTTTTTCTGCAAAATAAGCTCACGTTCGGCGCGAATTTCCGCAATCAAATTCAGATCGGCCGAAACGATTCGTTTTAAAAATTCCAAGCGATTGGCAAAATCGGTAAAGTTTTTCGCACCTAAAATAACTTCTAAATAATTCAGCTTGCCGTGCATATATACGTCACGCAAGCGTTTATTTAAAATCCGTTCACGTTCGTCCAATCGCTTTTGCGCAGCAGCGAGTTCCACTTCAGTTTGTTGAATTTGGGCATTGACTTGCGATTGCTGCACCTCTATTGCATGCAACTCATTCAAAGCCACATCCAGCTCACTTTGAATCTGACGCAACAGTTCGGAAACAGAACCGATTTGCTCCTCAGCAAGTTCTTTACGGTGCTGTGCTTCATTCATTTGTGATTGCACATCAGAAAGCTCATCTTCTAAGTTTTCTGCCAACGACGGTACTGCAAACCCTTGACAGAACGCCCATATTAGAAGCCATGCTACTCCTTTTTTCCATCGTCTCATAAGCTATACCTTCATGTACTTGTGCACCGAAATCGCGCTGCCGACAACGCCGATCAAAATACCGGCCACAAGTAAAATGGCTGCCACTTGCGCAATAAAAGGATATACCGGAATCAAGGGCAAAAATGCAAATCCATTGGCAACTAATTCCCGCAGCGCCCATACGTACAATTGCCACAAGAAAATGCCTGCAAAAATGGCGCCTATTGTACCGAGAATCATACCCTCCAAAAGAAACGGCCAACGAATAAATCCGTTCGTAGCGCCGACGTATTTCATAATTTCTATTTCTTTACGTCGCGCGTAAACGGTCAAACGAATCGTATTGGAAACGATAAAAATCGTAGCAAAGGCCAGGAAGACAATCAAAATCATCCCAGCGATTCTGACAATCTGCGTGAATTGGAATAATTTTTCAATTGTTTCCTGTCCGTATTGAACGCTTTCCACTTCTGGATAGTTCACAAATAATTCTGCACCGTGATGGACTCCTTCCGGTGTTTCGTAAACGACCGTAAAGGAAGATGGCAACGGATTGCCATTTAAGGAATCCAGCAAGTAACTTTGATCGCCCAAGCGATCTTTAAATTCCGCGAGTGCCTGATCCTTATTTACAAAAGCTACGGACTTGGTCTGAGGAACGCTTTTAATTTTCTGTTCCACTGCATGAATCTGCTCTGACGTCAGTCCGTCTTTTAAGTACACACTTAGCTCAACCTGATTTTCCAGGTAAGAAGCAGCGTGATTTAAATTCCAGACTGTAGTCATGAACATGCCTAAAATAAACAGGGATAAGGTCACTGTCAAAATCGAAGCGATTGTCATCCAGCCGTTACGAAAGAACGAACGAAACGCTTCTTTGAGAAAGTACAAAAAGGTTCTAATTTTCATCGTAAGCCCCTTTCTGTACATCACGCACAATCTCTCCGTTTTCAATCGTCAGAACACGTTTATGCATACTATTAACGAGCTCTTTCGCATGCGTCACCATGATGATCGTGGTACCAAGATGATTGATGTGATTAAACAACTGCATAATGGTTTGTGCTGTGGCCGGATCCAAGTTTCCTGTCGGTTCGTCGGCGATTAAGACAACCGGGCGATTAACCAGTGCACGGGCAATCGCTACGCGTTGTTGTTCGCCCCCCGACAAATTGGCGGGTAATTGGTTGGCTTTGGCTGTCAAATTGACAAGCTCCAACGCGTTATGTACTTTCTGCTTAATTTCAGTGCGCGAAACTTCCATAACTTCTAAAGCAAAAGCGACATTTTCAAATGCCGTTTTGTTCGGCAAAAGGCGGAAGTCCTGAAAAACGATCCCGAGTTTACGGCGCAGGTACGGGATCTTACTCTTTTTTAAGCGATTAACTTCAATCCCGTCGACGAAAACTTTACCTTCGTCCGGCACGGTTTCATGCGAAAGCAGCTTAATAAAAGTAGATTTCCCCGCCCCACTCGGTCCGACGAGAAAGACAAATTCACCTTTTTCAATATGTAAATTTAAATTTCGCAATGCGGTATTATTACCGTACCGCTTGCTCACATTTTCAAAGCGAATCATTATACTCTGCTCTTTCGACTGATAACACGTTTCGAGGCTAGTACAATATGTGCTGCTGTCAAACCGTACTTCTCCAACAACGCATCCGGTGTTCCGGACTCCCCGAAAGTATCTTCAGTACCGACCATTTCCATGGGCGCCGGTGCAGATTGAACCAGCACCTCGGCAATCGCCGCACCTAAACCGCCAATCATATTGTGTTCTTCACAAGAAACAATCGCGCCGGTCATCTTGACCGCTTCATGGATGGCCGACACATCAATTGGTTTAATGCTGCTCATATTGACGACTCGTGCTGAAATCCCTTCCGCATCAAGAATTTCCGCTGCCTCTAATGCCGGCGCCACCATTACACCGCACGCCATAAGCGTTACATCGGCGCCATTACGCAATAATGTCGCTTTGCCCGGTGTAAACGTACAGCCTTCGGGCATAACATCCTCCACTTTGGCACGGCCCATACGAATATAAACCGGACCTTCATAGTCAGCGGCCCAACGAATAATAGCCTTCGTTTCGGAGGCATCCGCCGGAACGGTTACCGTCATATTCGGCAGTGTACGCATCAGCGAAATGTCTTCGAGCATCTGGTGCGTCGCTCCGTCTTCACCGACAGTCAGACCGGAATGCGTCACCGCAATTTTAACGTTGAGTTTAGGATAGCAAATAGAATTTCGGATTTGTTCGTAGGCACGACCGGCGCCGAATACAGCAAACGTCGAAGCAAAGGGAATTTTTCCCGTTGTCGCAAAACCTGCGGCAACCCCCATCATGTTTTGCTCGGCAATACCACAGTTAAAATGTCGTTCGGGAAAGACTTTTTTAAATTCCGCTGTTTTGGTAGACGAAGATAAATCAGCATCCAAAACAACAATCTTTGGATTCTCGGCCCCCAATTCTTTCAGGATTTCGCCGTATGCATCACGCGTTGCTTTGGCCATTATTCATCCTCCAATTCTTTTATATACAAGTTGTATTGTTCGAGCGATGGAGCTTTGCCATGCCAACCTGCCTGATTCTCCATTTCACGAATTCCTTTGCCTTTTACGGTTTTCATAATAATAGCAGTCGGCATGTTCTTTGTTTCTCGCGCTTCGGTAATTGCTTCGTGCAGCGCATTGATATCATGGCCGTCCACTTCAATAGTATGCCAATTAAAGGCGCAGAATTTTTCCGGCAATGGTAACGGCGACATAACATCAGTAATTTTACCGTCGATTTGCAATCCGTTAAAGTCGACAAACGCCGTCAAGGTATCCAGTTTATAATGGCCTGCAAACATTGCAGCTTCCCATACTTGACCTTCCTGCGATTCGCCGTCACCTACAATAACAAACGTATGATACGCGTCATTTTCAAGTTTTGCATTCAAGGCCATACCGCATGCCGCACTGAATCCCTGTCCAAGAGAGCCTGTCGTCATTTCCACCCCCGGTGTATGTTTCATGTCCGGATGGCCTTGCAGCATAGCATCAATTTTACGTAAATGCCAAAGTTCGTCTTTAGCAAAAAAGCCCTTGCCCGCCAATGCCGCGTACAAACCTGGTGCAGCATGGCCTTTGGAAAGCACCAAACGGTCACGATTCGGACGATGCGAATCCATCGGATCGATATTCATCTCCACGTTATAAAGCAATGCCAGCAAATCAGTAATTGATAATGATCCGCCGGGATGCCCACTTTTCGCGTCTGTCACCATTTTTAAAATATCACGACGCATTTGCCGGGCAAAGGCTGTGACCTCGCTAAATTGTTTCTCTGTGAGTGCTGTCATTATGCTTCTCCCTTCCCAATAACCGGAGTGCGTAGTCCGCTGTCGCTTCCGAGCGGGAGCGCAAGATCGCTATTTGTTTACGCTCCGTATCGGAAACACCTGCCTGTAAACGTTTCAAAGTAAGTTCTACCAATGCATCGACATCCACAGTGTCAATGGTTGCAATAGCTTTTTCGCCAACGCTTTCCAAAAAACGATCCACTTTCGGGTCATACGAAATTCCTACCGAAGGTACACCCATTAAAGCGGCAAAAATCAGCGCATGCAAACGAATACCTACTAACACATCCAGGGCGCCGATAATTCCCATGAGTTCTGCGGTGGTATATGCTTCGTCCAAAACAACCGCCGGCTTCTGCATGGCACTTGCAATATCTTCGGCCGCCGCTTTATCTTCCGGGTATTGCATCGGTACAAAAATGATCTGGCCTTCTGTCCGGTGCTGCAGTTCATCGCAGGCTTGTACAAGTTTATGCTTATACTGACCGTTTCCGGGCCATTCACGCACCGACACGCCGATTTTCGGTGCAATGCCGGAAACACCGTACCGTCGCATTAACATGCGGCCGATATCAGGATCCCCCGGATGCATCGCCAACACGGCGTCCGCTGTCACGGCAATCGGTGGGGTTGTAACACCCAGCTCGGTCAAAAGTGCTTGCGAGCCTTCGTCGCGAACCGTAATCGCTTGAGTACGATTCAAAACATCTCTCACCGTGTTGCGAGCCGCCGGTCGGAATAACGGTCCGATCCCCTGTGCATATAAAAACACCGGCTTTTTACACCAAAGTGCCAAACGAATAATGCCCAGATAATAATACAAGCTACGTTTGCTCGTTACATCTTGCAGCAAGCTCCCACCGCCGCTGATCAGTAAATCACAACGACTTACTTCGCGCAAAATTTGAGGCATTGCCAAACGGGAAATGGCGCGTACACCATGCGTTTCGCGTGTTTGTGCAGGGTTACCGGAGATAGCGGTCACTATTGCGTTGGGTTCACGTTCATACAATGCGCCCAAAATAGCCGTCAGCATCGCTTCGTCGCCGGCGTTTCCAAATCCGTAATAACCGGATATCAGGATTCTAGGCCTCTTCATTCGCCCGACTCCTGTATCCGTTCAATGCACTTAACACATAAGTTCCGAGAATCACAATAACCCCTACCAAGATACCAATCAATACACCATTTACACCCCGTAACGTACTCATCCATAACGGGGAGCGCATATGTGCAAACGTTTCTACTATCGAAGCTTGGCCAATACCCGCAGCGATGACCAATAAAAAGTGCAACCACTGCGGCCAACGTTTCGCCAAAGCAAGAGGTACAAGCAAAAAGGCCGGATGTCCGATCAAGAATTCTTTTGACCGTGGACGCACCGCAAGCGTTGATTCCAAGAAACGTCGTAATGAAATTTCCAACTGCGATACCGGTACTCCTTCTTCATGGCCGCTGCGACCAATGAAAATCAGTCCTGCAATGCCGATAAATCCGGCCAACATCAAGGTTCCTACGCGTACCGGCAGGTGTAAAAACCGAGCAGCGAAATCAGGAAAATCTTGCCAATTCTCATACGCGTGACTGCGAAACGTCGGGAAAATGCGTACATATAAAATAGCTACACATATAACCGGCAATAAAAATGCCGCTTTAACGCCGCGGAAAATTTCCATTTCCATAAAGAAAGGCGTCGCCGCTAATATTGCACTTAAAAGCCAGCCACCAAGAAGAGAAAACAGACTGACAAGCGCCAATTGCACAATCGCTTTCCCGAATAAACTCCAACGCGATTCCATTTCGTGCCAATCGACTTGCCGCCAATAACGGAAAACACCGTACATGGCTACCGTCGGCGTAGTCACCGCAATCAACAAGCCTGCTACCTGACGAGCAAGAATTTGCCAGTGGGTAAAAAGCAAAGTCCCTAAGCCGATAAACGTAAGCAGTGCCAGCCCATAACCGATTTTTCGGCGAGCTCCGGTCAATGCACAAAATGCGGCTCCGGTTAATGCGCCCACACCCAATAATACGAGCAACTGTAAAGCGCGACTTTCATGAAAATGAGGCATGACGCTTGCCTTACCGAGTGTGTAACCGTGCGCCTGCAGTTTTTCAGCCGTTAAAGCGATGTAGCTCGTGTCCGACTCTAAAAGAGTTTTGCCGGGAATCGGTCGTTTATACGTGGAAAACAAATTTAATCGAATATTACGTTCCGTGTCGCTGATGAAATGACGCTGCGAAGCCTCCTCCGCGCTCAATTTCACCAGTTCATCGCGAAACATACTATAGGCGCGCACACCATAATAGTCCAGGTGTTTCACCATATCCACGGCGCCCAGCTGCTTTTCAAATTGCAACTGTGTCGGCGATTCCAGCAACGCCACCGGAATGCCGCGCGCCTTTAGTCCTTCGCCGATATAATCCATCTGGCCAGGGTATCCGAATGCTTCCTGGCCGACAAAAATAATAGCGCGCACAGGTTCATTTGCATCCAAGCGTGTCAGGAAATGATCCGCCTTCGCCTTAGTCATAGCGGTATAATTCGTTGGTCGTACAACTACGCCGAACCCACGGCTCTGAATGTCTTTTATTTCAGCAGCCGAAATGCCGAGACTCATTTGATGGAGAGCCTTTTCGTCAATCGCCTTAATTCCCAGCATGAATTTTCCGTCCGATGTGGTGGCTTTCGTCACTGCGCCTTGAGGCAGTCGTAAAGCCAAGTCTTCGCTTGCTTCCTGCAAACGTTCATTGGCTCCGGTTTTTTCGGTCGCCGTCATAACGACAGAATCCGAAGCCATGCCCAAGCGCATTTTATCCTCTGTTGAAAGTTGGGATGAGATCTGTACATAACCGTTGTTGATAAGTTTTTCAACGGTAGCGTCATAAACGGCAAAAGACGTGACGCCTGCCTTGCGAAACAGGGCAAGCGCCTCGTCTACAGTTTTTCCTTCGCTTGCTGCAAGTTCCGTGACATGTCCGTAATCATAGACCATTTCCACACTGCGATTGGCGTTTTCAACGGTCATTCGTTGCCAATTAACGGCACCTGCAGCTATAAATGCAATCCCCAACAACACTATAAAAATCGCATTCTTTTTCAAATAATCAAACATCGGTCCATCCTAACGAACCAACGCCGTCATAACGACGCTGTGATTGCTGAGTTCTACTTTATTCGCTGTAACAGGCCATGGGAAGTCACGGAAATCATACACCTTAATCGGTTTCATAAAATTAGTCGTAACACCGGCAAAGCCCATATTATTAAATTTCAAATCGGTCGGACGAATTTGCAGAACATTGTCATATAAAAGCGGTTCACCCGAAACAAGAACCGTACCGGATAATAATCCGGCCAAGTCAACATTACCGGTAACGTTGATTTGGCGATCATCAATTTTCACTTGTAAATTGTCGATATTATCGACATGCCCCTGCAGGTAAGTTTGCAGATCCGCTGCCGTCAATGTCGCCCCCAGTGTACCGCCGCCTATAGATTCCGGTTCAAAACGGTGGTCAGCGAGCAATTTCCGCATGTTAAATTTGACGTTGTGTAAATCAATCGTCAAGCGATCATACGTCAACGGATCTAACGCTACCCGCGAGCCGTCAGCACGAATATGGCTCACCGTTCCCGCCAAAAGCAATAACGGATTCTGTAAATCCATTTTCACTTCCATTTTTTCCGACGGCACTTTTTCCGCCAGATAGCTTTCCAAACCGTTTTCTACCATCTTCGGTAACGCAAACCACCCTACCCCAAAAACGATTAAGAGCAGAATGATGATAAGCAGGAAAAATTTTTTCATGGTTTCGCCTCAGATTTCTTCATTTTCTGTTTTAAATAACCTTCAATGAACGGATCTAAATCGCCATCCATGACCGCTTGCACATTACCGGTTTCTACACCGGTACGATGATCTTTTACCATCGTATACGGATGGAATACATAGGAACGAATCTGGCTGCCCCATTCAATAGCTTCATGCGAACCGCCAATATCTTTCCGCAACTGTTCGCGTTTTTCCAATTCCAATTCAAACAGTTTCGCCCGTAAGAAGCGCATGGCCTGCTCACGGTTCTGCATCTGGGAACGTTCATTTTGGCATTGCACCACAATGCCGGTAGGCAAGTGTGTCATTCGCACGGCGGAACTCGTTTTGTTGACGTGCTGACCACCTGCGCCGCTGGCGCGAAAATAATCCACACGAACTTCGTCCATATTAATATCGACAACTACATCATCAGCAATTTCCGGCATGACATCGACCGCGGAAAACGAGGTATGTCTCCGTGCTGCTGCGTCAAACGGTGAAATGCGCACCAAGCGATGTACTCCTTTTTCCGCGCGCAACATGCCGTATGCATTTTTACCCTCAAAAGTGACGGTCGCACTTTTTACACCGGCATCATCACCGGGCAAAATATCGGCCAATTCCACTTTAAAGTGATGCTGCTCGCCCCAACGGGTGAACATCCGCAACAGCATTTGTGTCCAGTCCTGTGCTTCGGTACCTCCGGCTCCTGCATGCAACGTCAAAATCGCGTTATTGCCGTCATATTCGCCCGACAGCATCAGCTCGATCTCTTTGGCCTCTACGATGGCGGAAAGCTCATCCAATTCGTTTTGAATTTCCCCTTCTAGCGAGTCGTCTTCCTCCGCGAGTGCCAACTGCCAAAGTTGTTCCACTTCTTTGATGCGTTCCGAAAGCGATTCATACGTTTCGATCGTATCTTTTAAATCCGTTGCTTCTTTGGAGACCTTTTTCGCATTGTCGGCATCATTCCAGAAGTTCGGATCACTCATCTTTATATCGTAATTGACCAATCTTTCCTTTAATGTAGGCAGGTCAAAGTGAATCCCTGATTTCTATGATTCTCTCTCTCAAACTTTCCAACGGCTGTTTTAAATCTTCCAGCATGTGGGCATCACATCCTTATTTTTGTAATTTCTTTTCCACCGGTTCAATTGGAGCCGGTTCATCGCCGAAGTGCGATGTCGCGTGTTGCAGATGATCTTCAGTTTCCACAGGTTGCATAAACGTGATCTGAATATGGTACAGATACATGACAACCGTTTCCTGAATCGACTGCATCATTTCCTGGAACATTTCGTAGGCTTCGAACTTGTATTCGACCAACGGATTCTTTTGTCCGTAGGAACGCAAGCCGATCCCCTCTTTAAGCATATCCATGGCATCGAGGTGATCCATCCATTTCGCATCAACCACCTTGAGCAGAATCGCTTTTTCCAGCTCACGCATGTTTTCCGAACCGATTTGTTTTTCGCGTTCTTCGTACATACGGTGCGCGGTATCCAAGAGTAAATCCAGAATATCCTGACGGCTTAAATCTTCAATCTGTGCCAGCGTAATTTGTCCCGGTGCAAGATAATAGCTTTCCAAGTACTTAAGCATCCCCGGGAAGTCCCATTCTTCCGGGTACAATTTTTCATCCGCGAATTGATTCATCGCATCTAAAATGATGCGATCAGTCATAGACAGGATTTGCTCTTTCAAATCTTCGCCCATTAAAATTCGGCGGCGTTGATCATACAGTACTTCACGCTGCTGGTTCATGACATCGTCGTATTCAAGGATGTATTTACGGATATTAAAGTTACGATTTTCTACTTTTTTCTGGGCTTTTTCGATAGATTTTGTAACCAGACTGCTCTGAATTTCTTCGTTTTCTTCCATTCCCATCTTATCCATGATTTTGGAAATGCTGTCGGAGCCGAAGATGCGCATCAAGTCATCTTCCAGCGAAAGGAAGAATTGAGTAGACCCGGGATCGCCCTGGCGGCCGGAACGACCGCGCAGCTGGTTATCGATACGGCGACTTTCATGACGCTCCGTACCGATAATATGTAAACCGCCTAATTCCGGCACTCCTTCACCCAAAACGATATCGGTACCGCGCCCGGCCATATTAGTGGCAATCGTGACCTGTCCTTTTTGCCCGGCTTGTGCAACAATTTCCGCTTCCTTTTCATGGAATTTGGCGTTCAAAACATTATGCGGAATTCCCAGCTTTTTGAGCATATGACTGAGTTCTTCCGACTGCGCAATCGACGTTGTGCCGACCAATAACGGCTGTCCGTTCGCGTAGCGTTTCTGAATTTCGTTAATAACCGCACGATATTTGGCGGTTTTGGTTTTATAAATCACATCCGCCATATCAACACGCTGAATTTGCTTATTCGGCGGAATGACAAATACTTCCAGACCGTAGATTTTGATGAATTCCTGTTCTTCCGTTTTTGCGGTACCGGTCATACCGGCAAGTTTGTCATACATACGGAAGTAATTTTGGAAAGTAATCGCAGCCAGTGTCTGACTTTCGCGCTCAACTTTCAGTCCTTCTTTCGCCTCAATCGCCTGGTGCAAACCGTCCGAATAGCGACGACCGAACATTAAGCGACCTGTGAATTCATCGACAATAACGACTTCTCCGTCTTTCACCACGTAGTCTTTATCGCGAACCATCATCGCATGGGCACGCAATGCCTGTACGAGTAAATGGTTGTATTCAAGGTTTTCCGAATCGTAGAGGTTCTCCACATTCAGCATTTTTTCGACTTTGGCGATGCCCTGCTCGGTCGGCGCAATGGTTTTCGCTTTTTCGTCGATCGTATAGTCTTCGTCTTTGATCAGCTTCGGTACCACTTTCGCCATCGTGTAGTAGTGATCCGTAGAGCGCTCACCGGGGCCGGAAATAATGAGCGGCGTACGCGCTTCATCGATCAAAATACTGTCCACTTCGTCAACGATACAGTAGTGCAACGGGCGTTGCACCATTTGTTCGGCATGAATAACCATGTTATCACGGAGATAATCAAATCCGAACTCGTTGTTAGTGCCATAGGTAATATCGGCCGCGTATGCTTGTTTGCGTTGCGCAAAATCCAGATCATGGACGATCAAACCAACAGAAAGGCCTAATGCGTGGTAAAGTTTCCCCATCCATTCGCTGTCACGTTTAGCCAGGTAGTCATTAACGGTAATAACATGCACGCCTTTACCGGTTAGTGCATTCAGGTACACCGGCAATGTTGCAACCAGCGTCTTACCTTCGCCCGTTTTCATTTCGGCGATATTACCGCTGTGAAGGACCATGCCGCCTAAAAGTTGTACGTCGAAATGGCGCATGCCCAATACGCGACGCGAAGCTTCGCGCACAACGGCAAACGCTTCCGGTAAAATATCATCCAATGTTTCGCCGTTATTAAGACGGCGCTTAAACTCATCCGTTTTGGCTGTCAAAGACGCATCACTCAACTGCTTGATGCTGTCCTCCATGGCATTGATATCGGCCACTGTACTGCGCATTTTATTCAGTTGGCTGTTTTGTGAGCCGCCAAACAGTTTTTCTAAAAAGCTAAACACCAATTCCCACTCCCTTTGATCATTTTCCCTCTATCTCGGGATATATCTAATTTATTGTATCAGATGGCCATTTTGTAGTCAAAAAAGGAGGGGTTATAACCCCTCCTTTTTTGATATTTTTTATTTTTTCGTTTCAATCACTCCGTATTTTCCGTCATCACGTTTGTAAATAACAGAAATCAGATCTGTTTCCTCATTTTTAAAAATAAAGAAATTATGATCCAAAAGGTGCATCTGCAAAATCGCTTCTTCCGTCGACATCGGTTTCATGCCGAAACTTTTATGTCTAACGACTTCGAACGATTCGCCTTCCGGCTCGGCTCCATGAGCGTCTGCCGGAGCAGTCGGTGCAAGAATCCTATCATTCAAGACCTGACGACCTTTGAAACGCTTGGCTAAACGCGTTTTGTATTTATGAATTTGACGTTCCAATTTGTCAAAAACGATATCAATGGACTTGTACATGTCTTGCGATTTTTCCACGGCACGAATGAAAATGCCGTCTACCTGCATCGTCGCTTCTGCTTTTTGGGTATTTTTAGTGACCGACAAAAGAACATGCAAAGAAATCTCTTTGTCGAAATAGCGTTGAATCTTGTCCGTATGCTTTTCAACATACTGCTGTAAAGCAGGCGTTACATCCATACTTTTACCGCGAACTGATAATTTCATATGATTTCCTCCCTGCATAGCTTTTTTTCTTGCTTGATAATATATTCGCCGTTGACACGCATTATCCTTTTTTATAACGAAAAACACATCCCTAGGGATGTGTTTATTGATGTTTATATTGGAAAAGAAAATCTTAACGTTTATAAACGTTCGCAGCTTGCGGTCCACGCGGTCCTTCGACAATGTCGAATTCTACTTCTTGACCTTCGCTGAGGCTTTTGTAGCCATCTTCCTGAATCGCGGAGAAGTGTACAAATACGTCGCCACCATCTTCACGTTCGATGAAGCCGTAGCCTTTTTCAGCGCTGAACCATTTTACTTTACCTTGCATGCCAATTCCTCCTGACAAAAAACAACTACCGCACATGCGGTTACTTTTGATATGGTAGCATAATGCAATGCAAATTGTCAATTTATTTTTAATGATGATGTTGCATGTTTAAATTTATTTTATAAAATTTTAGACAAAAAGGACTGCGTACGCTTTTCTTGCGGTGCAGTAAAAATCTGCTCCGGCGTTCCTTCTTCAATGAGCATACCGTCATCCATGAAAATCACGCGATCACCAACCTCGCGAGCAAATCCCATTTCATGAGTGACCACAACCATCGTCATGCCTTCCAAAGCGAGCTTTTTCATGACATCCAATACTTCACGAACCATTTCAGGATCCAACGCGGAAGTCGGTTCATCAAACAAAAGTGCTTTCGGCTTCATCGCCAATGCACGAGCGATCGCGACACGTTGCTGCTGGCCGCCGGACAACTGTTCAGGATAGGCATCTTCTTTATCGGCGAGACCGACTTTTTGCAGTAATTTACGCGCATTTTCGACCGCTTCATCACGACTTATTCTGCGCACCTGCATCGGCGCTAAAATAATATTTTCCAGTACCGTTTTATGCGGGAACAAATTAAACCGTTGGAAAACCATCCCGACTTCTTTCCGAACATCATTTAAGTTCGCTTTATTGGAAAGATCTAAGCCATCCACTATGATGGAGCCCGATGTCGGTGTTTCCAAATAATTGATGCAACGCAGAACGGTACTCTTACCCGATCCGGAAGGACCGATAATAACGACCACTTCCTTTTCTGCAACAGAAAAAGTAACGTCTTTCAGCACCTTCAACGAACCGAAATCTTTATACAAATGGTTAACGTTTATCATGAATCGTATTTCTCCTCTCCAAGAAAGCCACCAGCTGTGTAATGGAGACTGTCATGATTAAATAAATAATCGCAACCGTGGTCCAAATTTCGAAAGAACCGTATGTTTTGGCAATAATCAACTGGCCGCGACGAGTCAATTCTTCAAAGCCGATAACCGATACCAATGATGTATCCTTGAGCATGGCAATGAATTCATTCCCGAGCGGCGGCAGAATCTTGCTGAACGCCTGCGGTAAAATAATCAGGCGCATGCTTTGCCACCACGTAAGCCCCAACGACCGGGCCGCTTCCATTTGACCGGCATCGATCCCCTGAATACCCGCCCGGAAAATCTCCGAGACATACGCGCCACTATTGATACTGCACGCAATAACGGCGGCGGCAAAGGGATTAATCTGCTGGTGGATTAAAAGCGGTAGAGCAAAATAAATCAAAAAGATTTGCACCAGAAGCGGCGTTCCGCGAATCGTATCGGCATAAATAATCGCTAAATATTTTAAGGGTTTGATATTCGACAGGCGCGCGATGCCCACGCACAAACCGATAAAAAAGCCGATGCCGACGGCTAAGGCTGTGATTTCAATAGTTACCAGGGCACCTGCTAAAAGCAAGGGCAACGAGTCCCCAATTAATTGGAAGTTAAAGCTCATGATCTCACCTTTCTTAATATTTGATAGGTCTTATTATATTTGCATTTTTATACAAAGTCAATGGGATTTATTCATGTCTCGTGCTCTTATTTAATTCAAAAAAGAACCGTCTGCTGGCAGACGGTTCTTTTACTAACGTATAGTTATTTCTGCGTACCAAACCATTTTTCATAAATTTTTTGATATTCACCATTATCCTTGAGTTTCTTGAGCGAAGCGTTGATTTTTTTCATCAATTCTTGATTGTCTTTGCTAACCGCAATACCGTAATCTTCCGCTTCCAAAACGTCCCCCATGATTTGAAACGCTTTATCCGCATCTTTCTTCATGTAATCCTGTGCTACCGGTAAGTCGATCATAACCGCATCGGCACCGCCATTTTTCAACTGCAGAAATGCCTGATTGGCCCCATCAAAATTAATCACCTTGGCATTCGGAATTTCCGAGGCCAACATCGAACCGGTATTGCCGATTTGACAAGCAATGGTTTTACCTTCAAGATCCGCTTTACCTTGAATATCCTGGTTCGCTTTATTGGTGACAATCGCAACGCCGGATTTGTAGTACGGATCACTGAATAAAACGACATTTTTACGTTCATCTGTAATCGACATCGCTGAAATAATAACATCAATCTGCTTACTGTTCAACGCCGGAATCAACGCATCAAAGCCCATGCTCTTAAATTCGACTTTGTAACCGAGATCCGCCGCAATCGCATGGATCAAATCCAAATCAAATCCGCTGTAATTGCCTTTCTCATCCGCGAATTCAAATGGCGGGAATGTCGTTTCCGCACCTACCCGTAATACCTTGTCTCCACCTGCTGCGCCACCCTTATCCGCATCGTTACCGCCGCAACCGGAGATCAACAACGCCAACGAGCAAATAACCAGCATTAACAATTGTGTCCATTTTTTTGCCATTCCGTTCACACTCCCCTTCTTCTAATATATTTATTTTACGTAATCGTTCTTAAAATTTCAAGTTTACTTCTCCGGCATGACCGGTGCGTCCTGGTTGAAATATTTTTGATACAGAGCATCCAAGGTACCGTCTTTTTTAAGTTCCTGCAGCGCTGCATTAATTTTATCTTTCACTTCTTTATTACCTTTTTTTACTGCGATACCGAAATATTCCGGCTCCTTGCTTTCAATCACGCTTAGTTTAGCTACACTGTCTTTTTTTGTTGTCAGATAGTATTGCAGCACCGGCAAATCAGCGATCACCGCATCTACGCCGCCTTTCGTAAGTTCAAGTAATGATTCGGAATTGTTATCAAACGTCCGTATTTCAAGATTGGAAATTTCAGACGTTTTTTCCGCCGCCGTCGTCCCCAATTGCACCGCTACTTTCTTCCCGCTCAATTCGGAAAGATCCGCCACTGCTGTTCCGTCTTTCGTCAATACACCCAAACCGGATTGATAATAAGGGAAGCTAAAGTCTACTTTTTCGGTACGGGCTTTAGTAATCGTCATCCCTGAAACCGCAGCATCAATTTGTTGCGTTCCCAAAGCAGGAATCAAACTGTCAAATGAAATATTTTTGTATTCTACCTGCATGCCCGCTTTTTTAGCGATTGCATTAAACAATTCAATATCAAAACCGTTCAATTGATGCGAATCGTCAGTGTATTCAAACGGTACGAACGTTGCATTGGTTCCCACTTTCCATGTAGTGGACTGTGGCGCATCCGATTTTGTCCCACCGCAACCGGCCACTGCTAATACAGCTATACACAGAGCTATCCATTTCCACCATTGTTTCATAACTCTCACTCCTTTATCGCCTTCGTTAAATAAAATATACTATTGGCTCTCCTGATCTCTAAAACGAAATTCACCACCCTTGAAATATTTTTTATAATTATACATAGTTGTGTATTTTAAGTCAAGTTTTTTACAAAAGAAAAACACGGTGGGTACTCACCGTGTTTTTCTTTTCAGCCAGATAGCTTGCTATCATTGCTTTTGCAAAAGTCGGGACATCGCTTCCGCTTTACCCATACTGTGCACGAGTCCACCAATATCCGGACCATGCATTGCACCGATCAGAGCAATTCGCAACGGCATGTAAAGGTCTTTGCCTTTAATGCCGATTTCTTTTTGTACTTCTTTAATCGCAGCTTTGTAATATTCAGCCGTATCTTCCGGCGCATTTTCCAACTTCGCACGATACGCTTCCAAAACGGTCTTGCTGGTATCCTGCGCAAGTATCCCCTGCATTTCTTCTGTCAGTTCCGGCGCCGCTTCATACAAAGGACGCGCAAGTTCGATGATCTGTTCACCATAAGACAGATGTTTTCGATAAAGTTCACCGATCTCGGCAATCTTAGCGCGATCCTCCACGCCGGCATCTGCCGAAATAAATCCCGCTTTTTGCAATTGCGGCAACAATATATCCACCAACTCATCCGTAGACAGGTTTTGCATATAATGGAAATTGATCCAGTTCAGCTTATCAATATCGAATACTGCCGGATTTTTCGAAACATGATCCATAGAAAATTGTTGAATCAATTCTTCCACCGAATAGATTTCTTTTTCCTCGGCACTCGACCAACCCAATAAGGCTAAGAAGTTGATGATCGCTTCCGGCAGGTAGCCCATATTTTTGTACTGCTCTACCGCCGTCGCACCGTGGCGTTTACTCATTTTCTTGTGATCCTTGCCGAGGATCAAAGAAATATGGCCAAACTTCGGCTCTTTAAACCCAAGTGCGCGATAAATCACCAGCTGACGCGGCGTATTGGACAAGTGCTCTTCAGCGCGAATAACATGCGTGATCTGCATACGAGCATCATCGATCACGACACCATAGTTGTAAACCGGCATACCGTCAGATTTAACAATGATAAAGTCACCAACGCCGTTGGATTCAAAACTGACGTGACCACGTACTAAATCCTCAAAAGCAAGTGTTTCATTTTGCGGGCAACGTAAACGAATCGTAGGTACGCGTCCTTCTTTTTTATACGTTTCTTCCTGTTCAGGGGTTAAATGGGCACAATGACCATCGTAGATCGGCGTTTTACCTTCGTCAAGCTGCTTTTGCCGAGAAGCTTCCAGTTCCTCGGCGGTGCAGTAACAACGATATGCTTTACCCTCTTTTAACAGCTGTTCTGTATACCGGCGATAGATGTCCAAACGTTCACTTTGACGATATGGTTCTTCCGGACCGCCGACATCGACGCCTTCATCCCAGGTAATTCCTAACCAACGTAGTGCTGCTTTGATATTCTCTTCTGACTCCCGTGTCGAACGTTCTAAATCCGTATCCTCGATACGCAAAATAAGGCTTCCGTTGGTGTTCTTCGCCAATAACCAATTAAATAATGCCGAACGCGCTCCGCCAATATGAAACGGACCGGTCGGGCTGGGCGCAAAACGCACACGTACTGGTTCTGTCATTTACTGTCTCATCCTTTCTATAATAGTGGCACTGGCCATTGCCGCTATTCCCTTCTGCTCGCCGATCGGTCCCAATTTTTCATGGGTTGTCGCGTGCACGGCAATGCGTGTATCAGGTAAACATAATAATTGAGCAAGTGTTGCGATACAATCGGAAATATATTTCTGTAATTTGGGTGCTTGCGCAATGATAGTAATCGTTACATTTTGCAGGAGAAATCCGTCCGCAAGCAGTTCCTGCACAACTCTCCGCAACAGTATACCACTCCGGACTCCACGATACTGTTCATCGGTATCGGAGAAATACGTCCCTATATCCGGCTTACCCGCTGCCGCTAACAGCGCATCCGTCAATGCATGCAAAGCACAGTCGGCATCCGAATGGCCTTCCAACGCAAACGGCGCCGGAATGGTCACACCGCAAAGTGTTACTGCATTCCCCGGTTTAGTGCGATGAATATCATACCCGCTACCGATGCGAACAATCCCCGATTGCGCAACGAACTCTTGAAACGAAAGATAATCTTTCCACGTCGTAATTTTTTTATTTGGCGATTGTGCTACCACCAATACAGGATTTTCTCCCATCAACTCCAACAAACTCGCATCATCCGTCGCTTTTTGAAGGACGGATTGTTCTTGCCGATACATCCTATAAAGCGTTTCACGCCGAAATCCTTGCGGTGTGAGTGCCAAATAAATATCGTCTCTCGGGATCGTCGTAATGCGGCGTGTTTGCGAATCCTTGTGCTTAACAGTGTCTTGTACCGATTGCACCAACAGTGCTCCATTGGCACTACTGAGAGCCGCTGCTACCGCATCAATATCTTCCGGTGTGACATAAGGACGTGCACCGTCATGGATTAAAATAAATTCCGCCGACGGATCGACGGCTTCCAGAGCCGCCTGCACCGATTCCTGCCGTGTATCCCGCCCGGTAACCAGGGTTACGGAAACATCCGGTAATAAATCATTCACCAGGTTTTGAACGATATCTTCTTCACCCGCATGTACTGCAATAACAATTTCATCACAGCATTGGGCGTTGCTGACAGCCAAAAGCGTATACGCCAAAAGAGGGCGACCGCCTACCGGCAACAGTAGTTTGTTGCAATCGGCACCAACGCGTCGACCGCTCCCCGCGGCCACTACGATAATACTTGTCATGATCCTCCTTGCTGCGCTTCATATCGAGCAAAAATCATTTTCCCTGCTGAAGTTTGCAATACCGAGGTAACTATCACAAAAACATTATTGCCGATTTGCGATTTGCCATTTTCGATAACAATCATCGTGCCGTCATCCAAATAGGCCACCCCTTGACCCTCTTCTTTGCCCTGCTTGACGATTTGCACAAGAAGTTGCTCTCCGGGAATGACGACGGGTTTGACAGCGTTCGCCAGGTCGTTAATGTTTAAAACGTGAACGCCTTGCAATTCCGCTACTTTATTTAAATTGTAATCATTTGTTATCACGGTTGCCCTATGCGCCAAGCCGAGTTGAATTAATTTTGCGTCCACTTCCGTTTGTTCATCAAAGTCCTCCGTCACAATTTTGACTTCAATAATTTTGCGCTTTTGCATCTCGTTTAAAATATCGAGTCCGCGGCGACCGCGATTACGCTTTAGGACATCTGAGGAATCGGCAATATATTGCAATTCTTCTAATACGAAGACAGGTACAATCAACGGTCCTTCCAAAAATCCTGTCTTTGCGATATCGGCAATACGTCCATCAATAATCACGCTGGTGTCCAAAATCTTGCCGTAAGGACCGGAATTTGCTTCTTTCGGTTCTTTATCCCGCCCCTGACGCCAATTGGCAATAATAGCGCTAAGCTGATTTTTTTGTCCGATTGCTAAATAAATTCCCATGTATCCCAAAACAATGCTCAGCACAATCGGAATATACGGTCCTATCAGCGGTAAATTGTTAAATGCTAAGCCAAGCAAATTCGCAATAATAAGACCGAGAAAAAGTCCGAGAATCCCCAAAACCAAGTCAAGCAAGGAAATCCCGGTAATCGTACGTTCGCCCCAAGCGGTAAACGCGCGCAATTTTCGGAACAAATACGGAGCGGCTACATTACCGACAACGTATCCTAGAAGTGCCCCCAAAAGGATGGTGCACAACCAAAGCAATGTGACGCCGAAAACTCCCCACTGCCAAAATGCCATCCCGAAGAATGCCGAATCCGCTAAATACGGGTGAAGTTGATTGGCAAGTACTACGCCAAGAATAATAAAAAGTCCAATAAACAAAAAGCGCAGTAGCTTTTCGATCATAGTTTCACCACCTTCCGCATAAATATTATCATAGCACAGCGATATTATGACTACAAATCAAGATTATTTTAAAATACTCTGCCGTAATTCTCGTAAATGCTTTAACGGAACTAATTGTAAATGATCCGGGGTTTCTTTTAATGCCGTATAATTTGCTGCCGGCAGATAAACTGTTTTAAAACCCATTTTAGAAAGTTCCTGCAAGCGCTTTTCGATTTGCGGCACCCGCCTGACATCCCCGGTTAAACCAACCTCACCAATCGCCGCTGTTTGCGGGGAAACCGGGCTACTGTACAACACGGAGAAAATCGCCAATGCCACGGCCAAATCAATTGCCGGCTCGGTAATACGCAAACCACCTGCGACATTGACATACACATCCTGCTCAGCCACGCCGACTCCCGCGTGTTTCGCAAGAACGGCCAACAGCACCGTTAATCGGTTTTGATCATATCCTACAGCCGTACGTTTTGCATATCCAAACGCAGTAGGATTGGTCAATGCCTGTACCTCGGCGAGCAGCGGACGGATCCCTTCCAAGCCGGCAAATACCACCGTGCCGATTTGCGCTTCACTACGATCGGCGAGCAACATGCGTGACAAATCGCTGACCGCGGCAAGGCCGTCTGTTTGCATACTGAACACACCGCTTTCCGCGGTATCTCCGAAACGGTTTTTGGCAGCACGTAAAACACGCAACGGATGCCCTGCTTCTCCTTCCAAATACAAGACCGTATCGACCATATGCTCCAAAAGGCGCGGTCCGGCAATATTCCCCTCCTTGGTGACATGACCGATAATAATAACCGCCGTACCGGTCTCTTTTGCGAAATGCAACAGTGCCTGCGTACATTCTTTGACTTGGCTGACACTGCCCACTATGCCGTCAGCATCCGACATCTGCATTGTTTGAATGGAATCAATAACAAGAACATCGGTCTCCAGCCGTTTTGCTTCGGCCAGTACCTGTTCCAAATCAGTCATGGAAAGAAGGTAGCAATTGTCCGTGGGTATACCCAAACGCTGTGCCCGCAGTAACACTTGGGACGCAGACTCTTCACCACTGGCGTATAAAACGGAGTGACTTTCCGCAAGAACAGCGGCTACTTGCAAAATCAGTGTGGATTTACCGACGCCCGGATCTCCGCCGAGTAGGATCAGGCTTCCCGGGACAATGCCGCCCCCTAACGTCCTGTCCCATTCACGATCACCGATCGGCCAACGTCGAGTCGCATCGGCATTAACTTCACTGAACCGCAATGCACGCGTGTCCGAGGTCGCCTTCACAGTATGCGAAGTTTTCGCACTCACTACGCGCTCCTCAAGCGTATTCCACGCACCGCATTGCATGCATTGACCGCTCCAACGCAACGTTTGCGCGCCGCATTCCGTGCAATAAAATACAGTTTTATTTTTCGCCATTACATTCCTCTTTTCTTCCCTTTAGTCTAGCATAGCCGACGTGTGGTTGAAATAGCAAAAGCCGGTAGAAAATCTACCGGCTTTTCATTATTCTTCTGCACTCTCGGAATGTCTATCCGACGTTTCCGCATCCGAGCTGTTTTTCATTACTGGTTTCGATGTAAATCGCAATGTATCATCATCATTTTTATCTGCTACAACGGTACCGCCCAGCTTCAAATTCCCGGCTAAAATCTGTTCGGCAATCGGATCTTCGATGAATTTCCGAATAGCTCGCTTCAGCGGTCGTGCTCCATATTGAGTATCGCTGCCTTTTGTAATCAGAAAATCCTTGGCCGCCGGCGTTACTTCGACCGTCATTTTCTGTTCGCTCAGGCGACGGTTCATCTTTGTCAACATAATATCGATGATATGTTCCAAGTCCTTTTTTTCCAGCGGGTGGAAAATAATGATATCATCAATTCGATTTAAAAATTCCGGACGGAAAAAGCGTTTTACTTCGTCCATGATTTCTTTACGTGACGTTTTGGCAATTCGTTCGCTTGAGGTATCGTTATTTTTTCCTACCAAAAAGCCCATTTCCGCAGAATCATTCTGTAAGTGCCGTGAACCCAAATTACTGGTCATAATAATTACGGTATTACGAAAATCGACAGTACGTCCCTGACTGTCCGTCAGCCGCCCGTCGTCCAATACCTGTAAAAGGATGTTGAAGAAATCGGCGTGCGCTTTTTCCACTTCGTCCAGCAAAATAACACTATACGGACGACGACGTACCGCATCTGTCAGCTGACCACCTTCTTCATAACCGACGTAACCGGGAGGTGCCCCGACAAGACGGGAAACAGTATGTTTTTCCATATACTCGGACATATCCAAACGAATCAAGGAATTCTCGTCCCCGAACAGATTTTCTGCCAATGTGCGTGCCAGTTCGGTTTTACCGACACCGGTCGGTCCGAGGAACAGGAAGGAACCGATCGGCCGTTTCGGATCTTTCAAGCCGGCGCGGGCACGACGAATAGCTTTCGCAACCGCCTGTACAGCATCCTCCTGACCTACAACACGCGCATGTAAATCTTCTTCCAAATGCAGCAATCGTTCGGTTTCTTCCTGCTGCATTTGTTTTAACGGAATACCGGTCCAGCTTGCGACGACTTCTTCAATATCCGACTTGTTGACGACCAAATTATCGGCATCCCCTTTATTCCAGCCGGATTTAATTTTATTCAACTCATCCTGCAACTCGTGTTCGCGATCGCGCAATTGAGCGGCACGTTCATATTCCTGCGAAGTTACTGCTTCTTCCTTTTCTTTCAATACCTTATTAAGCTCTTCTTCTTTCGATTTAATGTCGGGAGGTGTAGCCGCGGCCGCAATGCGTACTTTGGCCGCTGCTTCATCCATTACGTCGATGGCCTTATCCGGTAAGAAGCGATCCGCGATATAGCGAGACGAAAGTTGGACTGCGGCATGAATCGCTTCATCTGTAATTTTAGCTTTATGGAACCCTTCATAGCGATCCCGTAATCCTAATAAAATCTGTTCCGCATCTTCTTCAGTCGGTTCACCGACTAAAACCGGCTGGAAACGACGTTCCAAAGCAGCGTCTTTTTCGATATGTTTTTTATACTCGTCCAACGTAGTCGCACCGATACATTGCAATTCTCCGCGCGCTAAAGCCGGCTTCATAATATTGGCCGCATCCATAGCACCTTCCGTCTTACCCGCACCGATTAAGGTATGTAATTCATCAATAAATAAAATCCACTCTTCATGTTTACGTACTTCGTCAATAATTTTTTTCAAGCGTTCTTCAAACTCCCCACGGTATTTAGTACCCGCGACCGCCGATGACATGTTCAGCGAAATAATTTTACGATTTCTCAAAATTTCGGGCACATTGCCTGACACAATGCGTTGCGCAAGGCCTTCCGCAATTGCTGTTTTACCTACTCCCGGCTCACCGATCAGCACCGGATTGTTTTTTGTGCGACGGCTCAAAATTTGAATCACTCGCTCAATTTCTTTTTCACGACCGATGACGGGATCGATTTTGCCTTCTTCCGCCATTTTATTTAAATCGCGTGCATACTCACCCAAGTCACCCAAATCCGAATTGGTGTCGCCGGCTTCCTGATCCGTTTCCGTGCCGAGATATTTCTGAAATGCTTGGGTCAGCTCTCGACCGCCAATACCAAGTTCCTGCAACATCCGTACCGCGATACCGCCACTGTCACGCAGAATACCCAAAAGTAAATGCTCAGTACCGATATAATTTTGTCCTAAACGAGCTGCTTCCCCAACTGCACTTTGCAAGACACGTTTAGTGCGCGGACTCATGCCGATATCTGAAGACGGATTTGCCGAACGATTCCCAAGCAACATGGAACGACCTTTTTCAAGCGTAAAGCCGACTTCATTTAACACTTTACCGCCGATGCTTTTCGGCTGTGAGGCTATCCCCAATAGGATGTGTTCCGTACCGACGACATCTGACCCCGCTTCCATCGCGGTTTCTTGCGCATAGGTCAGTGCTGCTTTTGCGCTCTCCGTTAATTTATTGTTCATAGATTTTCACTCCTTTACTTTGTTGTCTAATGTTTCGCGAACGACGGCTGCTCGCCAGCGATCACGTTCCGTTTCATTAAGTGTTGCCGTGTTGGCATAGCGGCTGAGAAAACCCGGACGTGTCGTAACCATCATCTCGCGAAATAAATTTTCAGGAATATGCGGCAGCCACCCCAAGATGCGCCCCAATTCCACAGTGCTTAATAATGTCAAGGCTTCGTGTCCCGATAGTTTTCGAGCATATCGTAAAATGCCGTACGCGCGCCAAATTTCATCGCGCAGTTCCACCATCTGTGTGTGACGCAACTCTTCCCGCGCCGCCGTTTCTTCTTTTACCAGCTGATGAGTCAGGTTCGTTAAATTTTCTACAATTTCTGCTTCGCGGATTCCCAGTGTGACCTGGTTAGAGATTTGCAAAATATCTCCCAGCATCTCCGACCCTTCACCGTAAATTCCGCGCACAGAATAACTGAACTTCAAAATACCCTGAATAATCCGCTTGATTTTTTTAGTCCTGACTAATGCCGGCACATGCACCATAACCGAGGCCCGCATCCCGGTACCGACATTGGTTGGGCATGCCGTCAGATAGCCCCATTTATCTGCAAACGCAAAGTTTATTTTGCTTTCCAACGCGTCGTCTGCACGGTTGGCTTTTTCCCACAATGATTCCAGCTGTAATCCACCGGCTAACATTTGTAACCGAAAATGATCTTCTTCATTGACCATAAACGTTATATCGGCCGTTTCATTGATTACGATACCGCGATGTGCCGGCACGGAAATCAGTTGCGGGCTCACTAAATGCTTTTCCAGCAAGATTTCACGGTCGACACGATCCAGATCTGACATTTTTATGTACGTCATCTCTTCTTGATACTCTTCGCTAAGCGATTGCTTGGCCTCATTGGCTGCCATTTCCACGGCCATCAATTCACTTTCGTTGGCCATGTTCGGAAATTGAATATTGGCAATATTACGCGCTAAACGAACTCGGCTGGAAAGCACGACATCACTATCTGGGTGGCTTCCTTGAAACCACGGCTGAGCGGGGCTCATCAAAACATTTTGAATATTCATTTCTGCCCCTCCTCCGTCTTTTTTGTTGGCGGCTCATGTTGCAACGCGTAGATTTCATCGCGCAGGCGTGCCGCCTCTTCATATTCTTCTTTTTCCAGCGCAGTATCCAGTTGCTGCTGCAACCGCTTAATCTGATGATTGGTAGTAAAAACACCGGACCCTCTTGAAGGCACTTTACCGACATGGTTCGTCGCTCCCTGCAACCGCTGCAATAAAGGCAATAAAGAATCGGCAAAAACTTCGTAACACCGGGCGCAGCCAAGACGTCCGCGTTCATTAAATTCCGCCCACGTCAAGCCGCACTGCGGACAACATTGTGCCTGCTCCGGTCGACCTTGTTGCGGATTTACCAAATTTTTGAAAAAATCGGTATCCCATAAATCAAACGGGCTCTGTGTCCATTGCGGCAGCTCTCCTGTCGCTTGCGCACATTTTTCGCAAAGATGTCGCTCTTCTTTATGTCCGTTATGAACTTGGGTGACATGCAAAACAGCTTCATTCTTATGGCAACGATCGCACTGCATCATCACTCACCCTCTCCCTAAAAAAGTTGATTAATTCGTTTCTGTAATTGCAACATGAGATGCATTCGCATATTACCTTCGGTTTCTTGCCAAATCGTCACAAATGCTTCATGTAAAATTTGCGCTTCCCGGCGGGTGATCACCGCTTCCTGCAATAAATTATATAATCCTTTATCGATATCAGCGATCGTCAGCCCGGCATCATCTTCTCCGACTGGCGGGCGAATAACTGTGATTCGAATAAAACCTCCCAAGCCGCGGCGTGATTCCACGCTAAAACCCTTTTCCGGAGAAAAGCGCGTACTTAATACATAACTGATCTGCGACGGCGCACAATCCAATGCATTTGCAATCTCTTTGCGTTGTAATATAATTTCCTGTGTTTCTTCTTCTAAAAATCGCCGCATAATAAACCGCTCAATTCGATCGGCTACCATCTTGCCCATAGAATCACCTCACCTACATAGTTATTGACTTTTTGTCTTTATAGTCATTATAACTGACCTTTTGACTTTTTGCAACTGTTTTTTATCTTTATTATGTTTGCTATAATAGAAACATAGAAAGCAGGTGAATATATGGGGCTATCTCTAGGCAAACATATTCTGATTGACTGCTATGGCTGCCGAGTTTCGCTGGTCGATAATTTTCCCGACTTACTGGATACCATCCACACGGCGATGGCATATCTCGATTTAGATTTATATGATACCCATGTACATAAATATGATGAAGCGCTCGTTGTGATTGCAATCGGCAAAGACAGTCACGTCTGTCTGCATTCCTACCCCAACTTGGGATACGTTGCGGTGGATGTCTTCACATTCCGTACAGATGCAAATCCTACGCAAACGATGAAAATATTCCGGCGTCAATTCCGGCCGGACAAAATTCGTGCAACCAGCATCAAGCGCGGCAAGGTTGATCCCAATCGAGATATGAAACCGAAAACAAAATCACATACAACACAATGGCGGCGTGTCAAAACTACCGGTGCGCAAATAAAAAAAACACGCGACAAGGTTCTGAACGTCTTTCGACCTCATCGTAGTGATGATGAAAAGTAGAGTAATAAAAAAGACCAACCAAGGTTGGTCTTTTTTATTACTCTTGTTTTTACTCAATCGAAATAAAGAACGGATACAACGCTTGACCGCCATATTGTAATTCCAAATCGATATTCGTATGTTTCGCTTGGGCTTGGGCCAATAATTCATTGGCCTGAGTTTCATCCAGATCGGCGCCGTAATAAAGTGTAACCAATTCGGCATCCGGCTGCATACTCACCAACTTTTCCAACACGCCGGCCAGCACATCGGAAAGTTCGGCGGCGGTAATCACACGTTCGCCGGAAATAATGCCCATATAGTCATCTTTGGTAATTTGGACACCGTCTACCGTGCTGTCGCGCACCGCTTGCGTAATGCCTGCCGCACGGATGTGTTCAAGCTCTTCGCACATGCGTTCTACATTGCTTGTTACGTCACTATTCGGATCATATTGCATAGCTACCGCAGCACCCTCCGCAGGATTTGCAGTCGGTACAATTTGCAATTTTTCGCCAAGAATTTTTTGCGCCTGTTTAGCGGCAAGAATGATGTTTTTATTATTCGGCAAAATAATATAATTATCCGCGTAAAGAGAGTCCAGCGCTTGCATAATTTCCTGGACGGAAGGATTCATGGTTTGCCCGCCGCTCAATACTTCGGCCTGCATATTTTTCATAATTTTTTCCCAGCCGTCGCCGGATACTACCGCTAATAAGCCTAGCGCCTTTTTCTCGGTGCTGCGAGCGATATTTTTATTTCGTTCAAATTGGTCCATCATGTTATCCACTTTGATATCATGCAATGTGCCCCAATCTGCTGCCATATCCAATACCCGACCCGGACGTTGTGTGTGAATATGAACTTTTAACAGGTTGGTGCCTTCGGCAACAACCATCGATTCGCCCCATGCCTCCAGTACTTTCCGCGCCTCTGCCCCTTTGACTTTAGCCGGTTGGAGAATAAATTCGGTACAATACGGATAATCGATCGAGAACGTTTCACCTTTCACTTGCAGTTTTTTTACGGTGGCCGGTACCTGTTCCTGAGTAATGCTTACTTCGCCTGTCAATCCGGCCAGACATCCTTCCAAGAACAGCAATAGGCCTTGTCCACCCGCGTCCACCACATTCGCCTCTTTTAAAATCGGTAATTGTTCAGGCGTCTGTGCCAATGCTTCCTGACCGCTTTGAATCGCTTTACGCAAAACGTTGCTGAAATCACGCTCGGTACGAGTTACGTCACGAGTTCCCTTCGCAATGCCTCGCGCGACTGTCAAAATGGTACCTTCGACCGGCTTTACGACCGAACGATACGCATATAAAATCCCATATTGAAATGCTTTTCCCAGCTGACGAGAAGACGCCTGTTTTTTACCGCGCAGACCTTTCGCCAAACCCTGGATAATTTGCGATAAAATGACCCCCGAGTTGCCGCGCGCACCCATGATAGCACCGGTGGCTGCCGTTTCCGCAATGACTCCGATAAATTCACTGTCATTATTGACAATCATGCTGTACATCGAACGTAATGTGTTCAGCATATTGGTACCGGTATCACCATCCGGAACGGGAAATACATTTAATTCATTGATCTTTTCATAATTCTCTTTAAATGCCTGATAAGCGCCAATCAGCATTTGTTTATAATGTGTGCCGTCAATTTCACTGTACATGCGTGTCCTCCTCGGTACCGTCTTCATGTTCCCATTCCAACATTAAACTGACCACTTGCGGTCCTAAGTGTGCCCCTAGGACCGGCGATCCTTCCGAATGAGTAATAGTGACATCAGGAAGTTCGCTTTCCAATTCTCTCTTGAATTGGCGTCCCAGTTCATCCGCTAAAACAGTGGCGACGTGAAGACGTTTTATAGGACGAGACATCGCTTTTTCTTTCATTTTTTGCATCGCCCTTTTTGTCGTGCGTACTTTGTCAAGTATACCAATTGCATCCGACTCGAGGTAAAGAATAGGACGGATTTGTAAAATCGAACCGACTAAACTTGCGACTTTGCCGATACGACCGCCACGTTGCAAATATTTTAAATCGGTGGGCACAAACATTGTAATCGAATTAGCAATATTTTCATGCAGTTGCGCCACAATAGTGTCGAAATCTTTACCTTCTGCGATCATGGCTAGCGCTTCTTCCACCAAAATCTGCATGCCGCCATTGGTAGAATGCGAGTCGATCACTGCAATTTGTTTCCGCTTCGATTGCTTCGCTGCGACCCGGGCCGTCTGCGCGGTACCGCTGACGATCTTGCTAATCGTGATAATGATGATTGGATCCTCTTCAGGAATCGAATTAAAAATTTGCATCCATTCGCCAATAGACGGCTGACTGGTCAACGGCTGAATTTTTGTAGCTTCATAGCTTTCAAAAACTTCTTTCGTACTGATACTGTTGTCATTCACAGTTTCACCGCCCCCAAGTGAAATATACAGGGGGATCATATGCAGATTGTCATGACGAGCCACAAATTCATCATTTAAGCATGCGGTGGTGTCACAAATAATATGAATCATGCGCATCTCCTTCACTTTCTCGTAACGCTCTTTGGGCGTTTTCCTTATTATTGTACATTATTATGTATTTCGCAACAACTTTTACACTCTGCGAAGATGTTGTTCATAATATTCGACGGGAATTCCGTTAGCTGCCAGAATGTATTCCAACAGCTTACCGCGTTCATGCGCAACACGCATGGCCGGCACTTCAAAGGGGTCCAGCGAAACATGCACCTCGTCACCGTCAGCAAAATAACCGATAACGCCTTCCCCCAGCACTTCATCCAGATTTTTACGCTCCACCTTTGTGCAAAAGCTTTTTAATACTTCCGTAGCTGCTGTTGCCATTGCTTCGCGCATTTCGCAAAACTGTTCCGCCTGATCCTCAGGAATCGGAAAACCGCCTACATCTACCATCTTTTCTGTACTATTCAACATAATTGTCTCCTTAGCGTATAATTGTAAATCCGCGACCTTGCGGATCGGGGGCTTTGCCCGTAATGATTTTTTTTATCATTGCAAATGCCTGTCGCCCCTCTGCCACGAGAAAGTGAGGATAAATGTGGAACATTCCATTATGTTCGTAATAATTGATCGGTACATGCGCTAATGTAGCTTGATTTCGTAATGCCAATGCATTCGGATACAGCGTATCCGCTGTTCCTGTGAAAACACTCAATCGCCCGATACCTGACAAATTTCCGTATAAGGGACTATACCGCGGGTCATCGTAATCTTGATTGGGCACCGCCATCGCGGCACATTCACGTAATGCTTCCACGGATATAAAAGGATCATCCTGTTCATAGATATCGAGGCGTTTATCCGATACGTTCATATCCACCCAAGGCGAGATCAAAATTAAATTTTCCGGAGCCGGTACGCCGCTTGCAACAGTTTCCTGCGCTAATCGTAACGCTAACGAGCAGCCCGACGAATCCGCTATGATATGGATCCTGGCCTCCTTGGGAATTGTTTTATACCAGCGTTGATAGGAAGCGAGAACCGCCTGAAAACCTGCTTCCATATTTGCTTCCGGCAATAGCGGATAAATCGGCAGGGCGAGTTCCGCCCCCAATGACGACGTGATTCGATCGGCGAAAAGCCAGTACAGGAAATACATCTCCATTAGAAAGCCGCCGCCATGTACATAGTACAAATACTGTTTGTTATTTTCTCTTGATGCCGCAATACGGACAGTACGAATGCCGTCCTTTGTCGTATCGCTTACTTCGTGGCGTTGTGTTAGCCAATGCGGTACGGTGGCATCCCACACCAACTGTCGCTTGATAATCCAACTCAGGATATCCCCGTCAGTCCATTCCGTCAATGCCTTCACACCGCTTAAGCGTAACAACCATTTGACCGCTCGACTGCGCGAACTTTCCGCTACGTTATTCATCCGAGTGTCACCACTGTCACGCCGCTGCCACCGGACACTGCCGGTGCAAATGAAAAGGATTTTACATAAGGAATTTTGCGTAATTGCGCGTGAATCCCTTTGCGTAATGCGCCGGTACCTTTCCCATGAATAATTTCCACCGAGGTCAAACCTGCCAGCATCGCCGCATCCAAAAAAGCGGCTACTTGCGGTTCGGCATCCGCCACCGTCTCTCCGATCAGATTAATGCTTTGCGCCGCCATACGCATTTTCGGAGCTACTGTCGTGTTGCGAATCCGTTCTTTTGTTTTTACTTCCTTTGGCTTTGCTTCTTGCGGTAACGGGTAAAATAAATTTCTGGCCGCCACCGTAATCGGCAGACCGGCTAAATCAACTTTGAACTGTTTCCCCTGGATATCAATCACAGTGCCTACCTTTTCCAACGTATCTACATACACCGCTTGCCCGATTTCGATCTTGCGAAGCGGGATTTTTGTTCGTTCATTCGCGCTCGGTATAGACAAACGGTCAATCGCTTGCCGCTTCTCATCAACGACCGCCTGCTGTTTATCTTTTGCCTCTTTAGCGCTGCGTTTCAAATCTTTAATGATTTGTTCGGCATTTACTTTAAGCTCACGCTTTAATTGCCGCGCATCATCACGTGCTTTCTGCAGAATGGCTTGCTTTTTACGTTGCAATTCCTGGTTGCTTTCATTCCATTTGGCATGCGATTTTTCCGCTTTGGCAAGCCGCGTTTGCAAGTCTTCCTCCATACGGGAAAGTTCGCGGCGTTTATGATTCAGTTCTTCGAGTACCTTTTCCATTTCATAATACGCGGAAGCTTGTTTCAATTCCTGCGCGCGAGCCAATACTTCAGGAATCATGCCAAGACGTTTTGTAATATTGAGCGCCTGACTGTTCCCTGCGATACCGATCTGCAAACGGTATGTGGGTGTAAGTGTCTCATCATCAAATTCAACATGCGCATTTTCCATGCCGGGATGCGTATAAACGTACTGCTTTAATTCACTGTAATGCGTAGTTACCATGGCGAGTGACCCCAAGCGATGGAAGTACTCCAAAATCGCAATCGCAAGTGCCGCACCTTCCACAGGATCCGTTCCTGATCCCAACTCATCCAACAACACCAGATCGTTACTGCCTGCATCTTTCATAATTTGAATCAGACGGCTCATGTGTCCGGAAAACGTGGACAGATTTTCCGCCATATTTTGTTCGTCGCCGATCGCCACCCAAATATTTTGGAATATAGGTAAAACTGCACGTCCCGCAACAGGGATAAAAAGTCCCGCTTGATTCATCGCCGCTACCAGACCCACCGTCTTTAGGGCAACCGTCTTGCCGCCGGTATTCGATCCGGTTACCACCAAAATCGAATACCCTTTACCGATTTCAACAGTGATGGGTACTGCACTTTGTTGGGATAAAAGCGGATGGCGAACGGACTCTAAAATAATTTCAGCATCAGCGGCAGGTTGCGCTGACCGTCCGTGATCCTCCGCCGCAAGGTAGCCTCGTGCCAAAATGAAATCCAGCTCTGTGGTACATTTTTCTGTATGCATCAACGGTTGCGCGACCCGGGCCACCTGTTCGGAAAGCACTGTCATTAGCCGCACAATCTCCGTATGCTCCGCCAAAGCTGCTTCTTGCAAATCATTATTTAATTCTACGGAAACGAGCGGTTCAATGTAAAGCGTTTGCCCGGTTGCGGAACGATCATGCACAATCCCCGGTACCGCATATTTATACTCCGCTTTAACCGGTACAACATAGCGCTCATTGCGCTGTGTGACCAACGCTTCCTGTAAATATTTAGTAGTGGTACGATCCTGGATCATTGCTTCCAGTGAATGTTTCACGCGTTCCTGCAACCGTTCCTGAGTACGACGCAATTGATTCAACTTAGGACTTGCGGTGTCGCGCATCCGTCCACGTTCATCAAACATCGTCTCAAGCTGTGCCAAAAGTTGCGGCTGCGGCTCAATCTCTGCCGCAAGCGCTGTCAAACGAGGCGTTTCCTGCGCCGCCATAAAGCGGTCGCGAATTTCTTGATAGGCTTCCAGTGACGAGCGAATCGCCAGCACTTCTTCCACCGTTAAGATCCCTTTTTTCTGCGCTCGTTCCAGTGGCTGACGAATCATCCGCAAGCCTCCGAAATGCGGTGCCTGTGCATTTTGAATCAGCAGTAATGCCTCCGCTGTTTCGGCTAAGCGTCGTTCAACCTCTCTCGGATCACTGCTGGGATACCATTGCAGCGCCCATTCCTTGGCACCGTTCGATGCGCAACGTTCTCGTAACCGTTCTTGAATTTTTCCGTAATCTAAGGCCTCTAACGTCTTACGTTCCATTACATAATCCCTCGTTGCAAATGTCCGCGCGTTGCCTGCGGGAACACTCCATTCGTAAACTCGGCGCCTTGTAACCATAGCGCCGCGTAAATTTTGACCGCTTGCGCCAACTCATTTTGTGAAAGCACTGCCGCATCTATGACCACTTTGTGTACACCGTATTGCGAGAGACGGACGAGCGCTGGCGCCATATCTGTAGGCACTGAATTAAAAATATGCATGCGCCCGAACTGATCCGTCTGCAAGGGAAATTCTTTTCCCAATCGATCCCGCAATGACCAATCCCGTACTCCATGATCTGTACCTTTTTCGTCTCCATAGGCGCTATACAAATTATTTTCGGTCACCATTAATTCGGTGCGACCGCAGGCGTATACCCCCAATGAGCCGTCGTATTGGCGTAGAATTCCACGAATTTGTGCCAATGTAAGCTCCTGTGAAAGAAAGATGGCGCTCGCACCATGTTGTTGCCAAAAGCGCAACGATTCCTGATTAAACACATTCAGCGTCGGCGCTACATAAAAGGGCATCTGCGGTGCGAACTCTGCCAATCGTTGCGCATCACTGTACGCGTGAATCAAAATAAAATCCGGTTGTGCAGCAGCCATATCTTGAAGCATGCGGTCAACTTCAGCGGCTTCTTTTTGTCGCGTCAGACGCGGCATAGCCAGACCTACGCGAGCATGATGTTGTCGCGAACGCATTACTACTTGAGCATAATCTTGCGTGGTATACGTTTCGCCGGTAAATATATCGCCGCCAAAAATAATTTCGTTGGCTTTTTCCGTTAATGCCGTTTCCACTTCTGCAAGCGTTCGTGCTCGTACTGCTACACTTTTGAGCGATGGTAGCACATGCGGTTTTACTCTGTCGTAAACCGTCGGTACCGCCTGAAAATGACGTTCTTTATAGGTTTGTAAAATAGCTTCTGTTAATGCTGTCTGTGCTTGCGTACGCACATGATTCAAAACACTTTTAGGCAGCATAAAATGGCCTTCCGTTAAGGTCACACCCGCCAGTATAAAAGCGGTGTTGCCCAAACGAGAAAGTTGCGTTTTTACAAGATTCAGATCTGTCGGCTGTGTGCGCGCCATCGGTACGTTGAAATCACTTACAATTTCAACTGCAATGCCTTCTTCTGTACGAACCTTCATCCGCAGCGGTTCACCGACAACGGCATGCACATCCCAATAGGTAGGAATGGCGACGATATCCGCTGTAACATTTGCCGGCTGATCCGAAGATTGCCAATAAAGTTTTGTGTCTTCCTTTGGAAATTCGGCATAGTGGAAGTGCAACTCTTTTTTCCCAGATTGATACGTTACATCTTTACCGGCGACATAACATAAACCACCGTCTTTAGCGATATATTTATAGACACCGTTTGCGTTCGCCGGAATATGCGACATCGCAAACACTGCCAATTCCTTCGTTTTATCAATTTTGGTAAGAATACCGATCGGTTCGCCATGATAGTTCGGTGCAAAACGTGTTAAATAATCACGACCGACGGAGTCGTACCAATACGCTTTTGTAAAACCGCGATTAAAACTTTTAGCTAACATAGTTTGCGCGGCCTGCGCATTGATTTCACCGTCGATCAGTTGCCGATATGTTTTCACCGTAGTATATACGTAGGGAATTTGCTTCATTCGTCCTTCGATTTTAAGCGAGGCTACTTTAGTTTGCACAAGTTCCGCAATAACATCCGTTGAAATCATATCCTTGGGACTTAATACATATTGTTCCGCCGCAGGATTCTTACGTCCGCCGGACGCATCCACCAAGTCATACGGCATCCGGCAAGGCTGCGCACATGCGCCGCGATTACCGCTGCGGCCACCGATAAAGCTGCTCATCAGGCATTGACCGGAGTACGATACACATAGCGCACCATGAATAAATATTTCAATCTCAATCGAAGCCTGCTCTGTAATCTCTTGAATTTCCGCCAGGGAAAGTTCGCGCGCTAAAACAACTCGCGTAAAACCTTCCTTTGCTAAAAATTCCACACCGGCAAGATCACTTACCGACATTTGCGTACTGCCGTGAATAGCAAGCAACGGCGCTGCGCGACGAATGATTTGGGCAACACCGATATCCTGTACGATAACGGCGTCCACTGAAAGCTCCGCAAGCTCACGGATAAAATGTTTAAAATTCTCCGTCTCCGCATCCGCCACCAATATATTGACCGTCACATAAACGGCCACATCATGTAAATGGCACAACGTCACCGCTTCCCGCAGCTCTTCGTAATCAAAATTCACTGCACTTTGGCGCGCGCTGAATGCTTTCCCGCCGAGGTATACTGCATCAGCGCCGGCAGCAACCGCCGTTTTTAAATGTGCCAGCGACCCTGCTGGCGCTAATAATTCCATTATTTCACCTCTTCAAGTCTTTATTATAACATAGGTCTTTAACCCGGCCGTCAGCGCTGCAAATAAAAAAGAGTCGATGCGTCGACTCTTTTTTATTTGTGCCTTTATGCCAGTGACGCCAACAAGTCTTGCACTCTTGACAAAGCTTTGTCAGACTTCACTTTCGTGATTTCACCACTCCGACGAACCTTGATTTCTACTTCACCGTCTTCAACAAATGTTTTCCCGACGGTCACACGAACCGGATAACCGATCAAGTCGGCATCTTTGAATTTGATACCTGCGCGTTCTTTACGATCATCAAAGACCGTTTCGATGCCCGCCTGGGTCAACTCATTATATAATTGTTCCGCCGCCTGTTGCTGTTCTTCATTTTTGCTGTTAGCTGCTACGACGACCACCTGATACGGCGCAATCGCAACCGGCCAAATAATCCCATCGTCGTCATAACTTTGCTCAATTGTCGCCGCCATCGTCCGCGATACACCGATACCGTAACAGCCCATATAAAAGGGGTGCGACTTGCCGTTTTGATCCAGGAACATGGCGTTCAGCGACTCGCTGTACTTTGTGCCCAACTGAAATACCTGACCGACTTCAATACCTCGATCAATGGTAATATGACCGCCGCATTTCGGGCACGCATCTTCATCTGTAATCAGACGAATCGTTTCCACGCGCACATCGGGGAAATCCCTTTGCGGAATAACATGTCGGAAATGCATGTCGGTTTCGTTGGCACCGCTGACAGCATCTGTCATTTGCATAACTTTCGGATCTACGATGATTTCCAAATCATCCGACGGAGTCAAACCGATCGGGCTCAGATACCCCGGAACAAGGCCAAGAGCCTGTAACTCTTCATCGCCAGCAAGCGGCAACTCGATAGCGCCAACCAATCCAGCCACGCGCACATCATTGACTTCTGCCGCGCCCGGAACAACGGCCATGACCAATTTCTTTTCTGCCTGATACATAACGACTTTAATCGTTTGTGCAGCATCAATTTGTAAAAATTGACACAATGCCTCGATGGTTTTCTGATTGGGTGTCGCCACTTTTTCGAGCTCTACGCCGGCTGCTTCGCTTTCAATATCCAGTGTTTGCGGACATGCGACTTCGATATTTGCCGCATAATCACAATCATGACAACGTACAACAGCCGCTTCGCCGGACTTGGCAAAAGCCATAAATTCATGTGAGCCGCTGCCGCCGATGGCCCCCGAGTCCGCCTCTACCGGTCGAAAATCCAATCCGCAACGTGTAAAAATGCGACTATACGCATCATACATCTTTTGATAGCTGACTTTCATGCCTGCCGGGTCAGCATCAAACGAATAGCCGTCTTTCATAATAAATTCGCGGCTTCGCATTAATCCGAAACGAGGCCGAACTTCATCGCGATATTTATTTTGAATTTGATACAAAGTAAGCGGTAATTGTTTGTACGAAGAAACATCCATTTTGACCAGCGTGGTTATCATCTCTTCATGCGTCGGTCCGAGGCAAAACTCCCGCTGATGCCGATCTTGAAGACGGAACATCTCTTCACCGTAGGCACCCCAGCGTCCCGATTCCTGCCAAATTTCTGCCGGCTGAATAATCGGCATCATAATTTCCTGCGAACCGATAGCATCCATTTCCTCTCGCACGATCGTTTCAATTTTACGCAACGTGCGCCAAGCCAGCGGCAAAAATGTATATAAACCTGCGCTGAGTTTACGGATAAACCCCGCACGCAACATCAGTTTGTGACTCATTACCTCCGCATCTGCCGGCATTTCACGTAACGTGGGACTATATAATTGAGATGCTCTCATACCTTTTTCTCCTCCGCTAGATATTGATTAATTTCTTTCATCAGTTCGTCGACTAAATCATCCTCAGAAACAGTACGCAACACTTTGCCTTTTCGGAACAAAACGCCTTGACCGTTGCCGCCGGCAATTCCGAAGTCCGCTTCGCGAGCCTCCCCAGGACCGTTGACGACGCACCCCATGACGGCTACACGCAACGGCGTTTTAATACCTTCCAGACGTTTTTCGACTTCCGCTGCCATCTGAATTAAGTCGACTTGACAACGCCCGCAGGTCGGGCATGAAATCATGACCGCCCCATACGTAGAATAACCGGCTGCCTGTAAAATCATTTTCGCAACCTTTACTTCTTCTACGGGATCGGCTGTCAATGACACACGAATCGTGTCGCCGATACCGTCAAGCAAAAGAGCACCAATCCCCATCGCCGACTTAATACTGCCTCGCATCACCGTCCCGGCTTCCGTCACGCCCAAATGGAGCGGATAATCGCATTGATCGGCAAGCGTTCGATACGCTTCCACCATCATAGGAACATCCGTGGATTTCAGTGAAATTTTCATTTCACGATAATCGGCCTGCTCCAATATCCGAATATGTTCCAACGCAGAAGCTACCATTCCCTGTGCGGTCGGATGGCCACCGTAGGATTTCAAAATATGCTCCGGCAATGAGCCCGCGTTAATACCGATACGAATAGGAATTCGTTTCGGTTTGGCTTTCTCGACTACTTTCAACACATTTTCCATGCTGCCGATATTGCCGGGGTTTATCCGCAAACCGTCAACGCCGCTGTCAATTGCATCCAGGGCCAAGCGGTAATCAAAGTGAATATCGGCTACCAACGGCACGCCGGTTTGCGCTTTGACCTGCTTCAACGCGAGCGCGCTCGCCCGATTCGGCACCGCCAAACGCACAATGTCACAACCGGCATCCGCAAGTTCATTGATTTGCTTTACCGCCTCTGTGATGTCCGTCGGGGTGAACGTCGACATCGATTGAATAGATACCGGTGCATCCCCGCCGATCGCTACTTGTCCTATATGAATTTGTCTTGTTTTTCTTCGTGTCATCCTATCACTTCATGTCATTTCAAAAATCGTAAGATATCGTTACTCGTCGCATAAATAAAAAGTGCGCCCAAAAGAAACAGTCCCGTCATCTGAATATAGTACAGGTATTTTGGTGGTAATTTTTTACCGATAATACCCTCTACCACAATCAGCAATAAATGGCCACCATCCAACAGAGGCACGGGCAATAAATTAAGCAGGCCCAAGTTAAGGCTCAATACGGCGGTAAACATCAATAAATTGGCAAACCCGGTACGCGCAATGTTTCCTGCCATTTGCGCTATACCGACAGGTCCTGCCAATTCGCTGCCGGAAACTTTCCCGGTAATCAGCTGACCGATGCCTTTCCACATCTGCGCTGTTAAGTTCCATGAACGTTCTGCACCGTACTGAACGGATTCGAACAAGCCTACCGGCCGCGTTTCAATGACGGGAAGGATACCGAGTACTACACGTCCGTTATCGCTTCCGGGGATCACTTGTAACGTCAGCGGTTCATGGTTACGTTCAACTCGTAACGTAACCACTTGTCCGCCCCATTTTTGCATATGGGGAGAAATCTCATTCCATTGCCGGATTGGCTCCCCCTGAATCGCTACAATGCGATCGCCGAGCGCTAATTGATGACTTGATGCAGGCGCCTGTGTAAGAACTTCACCGATGATCGGTTCATCACTCGGTGTAGAAACGCCGTACGCGCTAAACAGACCACTGATCAAAATAATGGCCAGAATAAAGTTCATAGCTGCACCGGCCACGATCACGATGAAACGTTTCCAAGCCGGTTTATATACGAAGGCGCGACGCGGATCGACTTGATCCTCCTCGACCTGCTCTTCCGTCATGCCTGCAATACGATTAAATCCCCCGAGAGGAACAGATCGTAAAGAGTACGTTGTTTCTCCCACACGCTTTGACCACAACTTGCTGCCGAAACCGACCGCAAACTCATCCACTCGCATGCCTGTCAATTTAGCCGTAATAAAGTGTCCCCACTCATGCACAAGAACAATCACGCCAAATACAAAAATGGTCGCGATAATAGTCAGCAAAGTATTCCTCCGTTATTTCGATAATGTCGCAATAAATCCCGTCACTCGCTTGCGAATGGCCCGATCTGCCGCCACAATGTCTTGCCAATCACGCAATGGTGTCGGCGTATGAGTTACGACCATTTCTTCCGTCACGGTAAAAAGATCTGTAAACGAAATTTTACCTGCAATAAACGCCTTCACTGCTTCTTCATTGGCCGCGTTATAAACTAATGTCGCCGATTGGCCCATGTGCCCTGCCTGATACGCCAGCGGCAGGGAGCGAAAAACATCTGTTGCCGGCGGCTCAAATTCCAGTGTACGCTCCGTATCCCAATCCAGCGGAGAATTATTGATCGTCCATCGCTCGGGATACGAAAACGCCAGCTGAATCGGCAATTTCATATCCGGAACACCCAGCTGAGCAAGCACACCGCCATCCCGCAAACGAATCATCGAGTGAACAATACTCTGCGGATGTACAACAACTTCTATTTTATCATAGTCGACGGCAAATAAATGATGGGCTTCGATAACTTCCAACCCCTTATTAAATAAGGACGCGGAATCAATCGTTATTTTTTGTCCCATCTGCCATGTCGGATGCTTTAAACAATCGGCAACGGTTACATTGGCAAGTTGCGCCGCACTATAGCCACGGAAAGGTCCTCCCGAAGCCGTCAATATGACATTTGCCAACGCGTCTTTGGGAACTGCCTGTAAACATTGAAAAATCGCGCTATGTTCACTGTCTACAGGATAAATGGTAACATCTGCCTCTACTGCTTTGCGGTTAACCAGATCGCCGGCGGCTACCATCGTTTCCTTATTCGCAAGAGCAATAACTTTGTGTGCATCAATCGCAGCTAACGTAGGCGCGATCCCAATAGCGCCCGAAATGGCTACCAAAACGATTTCGGCATTAGCTGCCGCAGCAGCTGCTGTTAACGCTTCCGGTCCGACAATAATTTTTGTCGGACCGGTATAAGTAGCTCGCAGCTGCTTCCCGGCTTCCCTATCCGTTACCGCAACCAGTTCAGGATGAAACTCCTCGATCTGCTGCCGCAATAAATCAGTGTTACGATGAGCCACCAATACGGTGGCCTGCAATTTATCCGAATGCTCACGAATAACTTCTAAAGCTTGCGTACCTATCGATCCGGTACTTCCCAATACCGCAATTTTTTTCATAAGTCACCTATAAAAAATAAAAGCAGCGAGTACAACACCGGTGTAACGAATAAAAGGCTGTCAAAACGGTCCAAAATACCGCCGTGCCCCGGCAATATATGTCCCGAATCCTTAACATTTACGTAGCGCTTCAAAAGCGATTCAAAAAGATCTCCTGCCGGCGCGACCATCGCTACCGCCATAGCTAAACCGAGTGCAAGCGAAAGCGGTACTTGACCGGCGTACGCATATATGAGCAATCCCACTATTGTAAAAAGGGCACCGCCGATAAAACCTTCAAGCGTTTTATGCGGGCTGATTTGCGGAACCACCGCTTTGGTTCCAAATCGTTTGCCGGCAAAATAAGCACCCGTGTCGCTCATCCACGTTCCCAAAAGCGCAAACCAGACCCAAAAAGTGCCGGAGCCGAATGCCGCTCCATGCAAAAACGACGCGCTACGCAACAAAAGCAAGGTGCTGAAACCGACACCGATGTACAACACGCCGCCAATAGTGAAAAACAGCGATAAAAAGTCTGGCGCACGTCGTAAACAAAATGCTACGAGGAACAGACATGGTAAAATCGCCGGCAAAAGAATCAATAAAAAGATACCGCCGACAGTCTCTGCACCGATAATCATCAACGTCATGACAATAGTCATCACGATAGCCGATGCATAAATTTGCCGTTGTTGCAAAATATGTTTATATTCCAATAATGCTAAAAAAGCTAAGCCCCATACCGGCAACGCCAACCAAATCCCGCCCCAATAGATAAACAGGAGAAAAGCGGCGGCACCGATAAGTGCTGTAATAACGCGTGTTCGTAACATATTTACTCCTCTCCCTGCAAGCCCCCAAACCGTCGTTCACGGCCTGCAAAGGAAGCGATCGCGAGCGCTAAATCCTGCGGTGAAAAATCCGGCCACAGAGTATCGGTAAAGTAAAGTTCCGCATATGAAATCTGCCATAAAAGAAAATTGCTGATGCGTTGATCGCCGCCGGTACGAATTAATAAATCCACATCCGCCATCGCGGACGGATACAAGTAGCGCTGGAATTGTTCCTCCGTCAATGTCGATATTTTTTTTTGCGCAAAGTCATCCGCATATCGGCGTGCCGCCTGCAAAATTTCTTCACGGCCCCCGTAATTGAGTGCGATATTTAAAACTAAGCCGGTATTTTTTTCCGTTGCCGTTTCAAAACGTTCTATTTTCGCAATTAAGTCGGCGCTTAATCGTTCTCTGTCGCCGATGACATGCGCTTGTACATTGTGCTCGTTTAACTCATCAATATAATGTTCTAAATACCAGCTGAACAGGCGCATCAGCAAAGCGACTTCCGTAGTAGAGCGCCGCCAATTCTCCGTAGAAAAAGCATATAAAGTAAGTGTTTTTATACCCTGATCCGAAGCTGCACGGACAATCGTTTTAACATTTTGAGCGCCTGCTTTGTGCCCCATTCGCCGAAGTTGTCCACGCATTTTCGCCCAGCGTCCGTTGCCATCCAAAATAATGGCTACGTGAGCCGGCAATGAATTAGGCTTTGACGACATATTGTTCCCCATATTGCTTGCTAATGTATGCATTTACCTCATCACTATAAACTTGTTTGGCACAAGTGACGATCGACTGATTATCTATGCATACTCGTACGACGTATTGATGTTGCAGAGCAACGATATAATGGCGGCTGTCTTTTTCCGTTTCTGAAAATGAATAAAGCAGACCTCTTTCGTGCAGCGCATCTGCCACTTCACCAAGAGGTCTGCCCAGCCACTGCGTAGAAATAGCAGTACTCAAACTTCGAGCACTTCCTTTTCCTTCGCTTCTACCAGTCGATCGATTTCTTTCATCTTTTTATCGGTCAATTTCTGCACATCGTCAGTGGCCACTTTTACCTGGTCTTCCGATACGCCGTCTTTCTTTTCTTCGCGTTTTAATTGCTCGTTACCGTCACGACGCACGTTGCGAACTGCAACCCGTGCTTCTTCCGTGCGCTTATGCACCAATTTAACTAACTCTTTACGACGTTCTTCGGTCAATTGCGGAATGTTCAGGCGAATTTGCGAACCGTCGTTATTAGGCACCAAGCCCAAGTCCGACATTTGGACCACTTTTTCAATAGCTCCGAGCATGCTTTTATCCCACGGCTGAATCAACAGCATGCGTGGTTCCGGAATGGAAACTGACGAAACTTGAGTAACCGGAGTCGGAACACCATAATAGTCCACCATAATGTTTTCCAAAAGACTTGTATTGGCGCGACCGGTACGAATGGTACCAAATTCAAACTGCAAGTTTTCAATCGCTTTATCCATACGCGTTTCCAAGTCCAGCATGATTTCATCAAACATTTTCGTCGCCTCCAATATACGTACCAATCCGTTCCCCCATGCTTGCTTTTAAAATATTGCCCGGGGTGTCAATATTAAATACAATAATCGGAATATGATTATTCATGCACAGAGTAATCGCCGTGTTGTCCATCACACCCAATTGTCGACGCATGACTTCAAAATATGTCAGCGAGTCAAACATTTTTGCGTCGGGGTTGGTTTGCGGATCCGCATCATATACGCCATCCGTACCGCGTTTTGCCATCATAATAGCGTCCGCTTCAATTTCCGCCGCACGTAAAGCGGCGGTTGTATCGGTAGAGAAAAAGGGATTGCCCGTGCCGCCGGCAAAAATGACAATTCTGCCTTTTTCCAAGTGACGAATCGCCCGTCGACGAATGTACGGCTCCGCTACCTGACGCATCTCAATCGCCGTCTGCACACGTGTGGACGCACCGATCTGTTCCAACGCTTCCTGCAGTGCCAGGCCGTTGATCACGGTTGCAAGCATGCCCATATAGTCCGCTGATGCACGATCCATGCCCTGGGCGCTGCCGGAAATACCGCGCCAAATGTTTCCGCCGCCGCAGACCACTGCAACCTCCACGCCGCTGTCCGCAACCGCAGCAATTTCCTTGGAAATCGATTCGGTGACAATCGGATCAATGCCGTGACCCGCTTCGCCCGCAAGGGCTTCTCCGCTTACCTTTAATACAATTCGACGATACTTCCTTGCTTCCATAACAAACCTCCGCATCTGCACCTAGAAAATAAGAGAACACACATGTGTGTTCTCTTATTGATTCATCGTGGCCATTACTTCGGATGCGAAGTCGTCTTGCCGTTTTTCAATTCCTTCGCCGAGCTGATAACGTGTGAATCGACGAACACTGATATTTTCACCGATTTTCGCGATCATTTCGGTGATCATTTGCTGTACCGATTTGTCCGTATCTTTAACGAATTCCTGTTCCAATAAAACGTTTTCGCGATAGAACTTTTCCAGTCGACCTTCGGTCATTTTATCAACGATCGCTTCCGGTTTTCCTTCGTTCAGGGCTTGCTGACGAAGTACTTCTCGTTCATGATCAATCGCTTCCTGAGGAACGTCTTCTCGCGTGAGATAGCGCGGATTCGTCGCCGCAATCTGCATTGCGACATCTTTAACGAGTTGCTGGAAATCTTCCGAACGAGCTACGAAGTCCGTTTCGCAGTTGACTTCCACCAAAACCCCGATACGACCGTTTCCGTGAATGTAGGATGCTACCAAACCTTCCGCCGTTACGCGGTCCGCTTTTTTGGCGGCCTTGGAAAGACCTTTCTCACGAAGATAGTCCACCGCTTTTTCGAGATCGCCGTCCGTTTCCACCAAGGCGCGCTTACAATCCATCATACCCACGCCTGTTTTCTCGCGTAATTCTTTTACCAAGCTTGCTGTAATCATTCAGGCAGTCCCTCCTTATATGCTTGTCGTAATTTATTCCGCTGTTTCTTCTGTAGCTTCTTCAGCACTTTCTTCCGCTTCCGCTACTTCATCCTGCTCGCCTTGACGGCCTTCCAAAACGGCATCCGCCATTTTTCCGACCAACAATTTTACGGCGCGAATCGCATCATCATTCGCCGGAATCGGAAAATCAATTTCATCCGGATCGCAGTTGGTATCAACTGTAGCAATAATCGGAATATTAAGCTTCCGTGCTTCCGCTACCGCGATCTGCTCTTTCTTCGGATCAATAACTACGAGCGCTCCCGGCAATCCTTTCATATCTTTAATACCGTTGAGATATTTTTCGAGTTTGCTCATTTCGCGACGCAAACCGATGACCTCTTTTTTCGGTAAGAGATCGAAGCGACCGTCTTCTTCCATTGCCTTCAGTTCCTGCAAACGTTTGATGCGCAATTGGATCGTTTTGAAGTTGGTCAGCATGCCGCCCAGCCAGCGTTCTTTTACGTAGAACTGGTTGCAGCGTTCCGCTTCTTCCTGAATAGTATTCTGGGCCTGTTTTTTCGTCCCGACGAACAATACCGACTTACCCGATGCCGCCAAGTCACGAAGGAAATCATACGCTTCGTCTACTTTTTTAACGGTCTGCTGCAGATCGATAATGTAGATGCCGTTGCGTTCCGTGAAAATGAAACGTGCCATTTTCGGGTTCCAACGACGAGTTTGGTGTCCAAAATGAACACCGGCTTCCAACAATTGTTTCATAGATACTACTGACATTTTACTACCTCCTGTTTTTTACCTCCGCCGCTTCCTCTCCGACAGGGCCCGGTTATCCGGACACAGCTGTCTGAATCCATCGGCGTGCGTATTTTGACCTGTACAAGTATATCACAGCTTACGGTAAGCCCGCAAGTGTGGGATTAACCAAATAAATTTAATTGTTCTTCATCTGGCATTCCTTCCAAGGCTCCCATTTCCGTTAGTGTTTCAACAATCGTCTGGCTGACCTTACCGCGTTTGCGTAAATCCTCTTTTGAAGTAAAGGGGCCGTTTTCACGTGCCGTCACAATTTCTTCCGCCACAGTTTCGCCAAGTCCCGGTACGCAGGAAAGCGGCGGCAACAACATCCCATCTTCCACCACAAAATCGCGCACGTGGGAACGGGCAAGATCGATAGGTTTAAAACGGAAACCGCGTTGAGCCATTTCCATCGCCACTTCAATATTCGTAGCGGAATCCTTTTCTACCGCACTGGCGTCGCGGCCTTTGGCCTGAATATATTTCCACATTTTTTCTTGGCTCGCCAACCCCGGCAAGATCGCCTTGCCGTCAAAAGAACCGCGCGCACGTACGGTAAAGTATGCTGCATAAAACGCCAGCGGATGATAAATTTTAAACCAGGCAATACGAAATGCCATCATGACATATGCCACTGCGTGCGCCCGTGGAAAAAGATACGAGATTTTTTTGCAGGAATTGATGAACCATTCCGGAATCTTTTCTTTGCGCAGAGCTTCTTCGTTTTTGCTGACAGGTTGCCCCTGTTTATTTTTCTTTTCGAGACCGCGTCCTTTCCGAACATTTTCCATGACGTTGAACGCAATTTTGGGTGCCACACCGTGCTGAATTAAATAGTTCATCACGTCATCACGGGTCGAAATCGCATCTTCCAGCTTGACTTCGCCGGCCGTAATCAAATCCTTGGCATTATTAAGCCACACATCCGTGCCATGAGAAAAGCCGCTGATACGAACCAATTCACTGAAGTTTTGCGGGTGCGTATCTTCCAGCATCTGGCGTACGAATTGCGTGCCGTATTCCGGAATCCCCAGCGTCCCGACGGTATCTCCATTTAATTGCTCCGGTGTCAGCCCCAGCGCTTCCGTCGAAGAAAAGAGACTGATGGTGGCGGGATCATCAAAGGGAATTTCCGATGGTTTGATGCCCGTCAAATCTTCCAAAATACGAATGACGGTCGGATCATCATGCCCCAGAATATCGAGTTTGACCATACGTCCTTCAATGGAATGGTAGTCGAAATGAGTCGTGATGATGCCTGACTCTTTTTTGTTAGCCGGATGCTGGATCGGCGTAAATGCCAAAATATCCATATCGCGGGGACAGACCATAATACCGCCCGGATGCTGGCCGGTAGTGTTTTTGACTTTGGTAATACCGGTCAGCAAACTCTCCGCGTAGATATCATTTGTCACCAATTGCCTTTGCTCCGCGTACTTTTTAACATAGCCGAAGGCGGTGCGATCTTGAATTCCGCTGATTGTTCCGGCGCGAAACACATTATCGCGTCCGAATAATTCTTCCGTATATTTATGCGCTTGCGGCTGATAATCACCGGAAAAGTTCAAATCAATATCCGGTACCTTATCCCCTTCGAACCCCAAGAATACGGCAAACGGAATGTTGTGACCGTCTTTGTGCAATGCCGCGCCACATTTGGGACATGCTTTATCCGCAAGATCGAATCCGCCACCTACGGATCCGTCCGTGATAAATTCGCTATATTGACATTGCGGACACAAATAATGCGGCGGCAACGGATTTACTTCCGTAATATCCGCCATGGTTGCCACAAAGGAGGAGCCGACTGAACCGCGTGAGCCGACCAGGTAACCGTCTCCTAAAGAGTGGGCTACCAACTTATGCGCGATGTAATACAACACACCGAAACCGTTGCCGATGATCGCCTCGAGTTCACTTTTCAATCGTTCTTCTATGATCTCCGGCAAAGGGTCGCCGTAAAGGCGTTTTGCTTTTGCATAGCACATGCGTTCGAGCTCGGTGTCCGAGCCGCTGATCTGGGGTGAATATAATTTTCCGTCAGCAGGAAGCGGCGCAAAATCTTCCACCAGTTCGCTTACCCCACGGGTATTACTGACGACGACTTCAAATGCTTTCGTCTCGCCCAGATAAGAAAATTCTTCCAGCATTTCTTCCGTCGTACGCAAATAAAGGTCCGGCAATTGTTCGGGCTCACCGGATTTACCCCATTTGCTGAGTAAAATCTCGCGATAGATTTTATCTTCATCAAACAAATAATGCGAATCGCAAGTTGCACAGACCGGTAAATTCAGCTCTTCCCCCAGACTGACTATAACTTCATTCAGCTTCTGCAAATCGCGATCCGTTTTTATGTCGGGATAGCGATCATCCTGTAAGAGAAAACGATTGTCCCCGATCGGCTGAATTTCCAAATAATCATAGTAACTGGCAATTCGCAGTTGCTCCGAGCGCGGCAAATCGTCCAAAACGGCACGGAACAGTTCCCCCGCAACGCAGGCAGAACCGACGATTAATCCTTCGCGGTTTTCATCTAAAATCGCTCGCGGAATGAGCGGTCGTTTTTTGAAATACCGTAAATGCGAAAGCGAAACCAGTCGGTACAAGTTTTGCAAACCGACGCGATTTTTCGCCAATAAAATAATATGGGTATATTTTTGCTGATCGCGCGTAATATCCGCCGGGATATCTTCAATCAGGTAGCCTTCCATCCCGTAAATGACTTTGACACCTTTTTCCGCCGCCAATGCCTGCACTATAGGGAATGATTGGACAACACCATGATCGGTAATGGCGACCGCGGGGTGATTCCATTCTTTTACCGTGGTCAACAGACGGTCCACATCAATCAGCGCGTCCGTACTCATTTTAGTGTGGAGGTGCAGTTCGACGCGCGGTGTCGGATGGTCATCTGCATGACTGCACATTTCGGTCGGTACCAGCATCAAATTGGAAAGTTGCATAACCAAACCGCCCGAATATTTATCCTGGCGCACTTCGCCGCGTGCCCGTACACGTTTGCCGCGGCAAAGGTTTTTTTCCAAACAGGAAGTATCCTCTCCTTTTTCAAAAAAATACTGCGCCGCCAGACCGTTCGTGTCATCGGCCATTTTTAATTTAAGCAGTTTGCGACCTGTCCGCAATTCGCGAACTTCAGCCGATACAACATCCCCTTCAACGATAACAGTGGCCATCTCTTCGTGAATTTCCCGCATCGCAAGCGGTGTCGCTTTGATTTTGCGCTTGCCGATCAAAAGCTCCGGATCACCGCCGGCTTTAACTTGGGCACGCGCCTGCAAAAATCGATCATCATACAGCAAACTTTGCCAATTGCTTACCATATCCGTCGTGCTTACGGACGGTGTCGCATCGCTACCCTTGGTTTCCGGTTCGGGCGCCGCCGCTTCTGTCGACGTCAGTTCTGAGGTTATCTCTTCTTGTGAGGCCCCATTTTCCTGTGCAAATGAAGCCGGCGCCACTTTGCTCGCCGGAGCCGCGCTATTTTCGTCAGTCGAACCGGGAAGCACCGTAAGCGTGACTGTTTCACCGTCTACTTTTAGCGTCACGGCCGGCGGTACAAATTCATTTATTTTTTGCGGCGTAAAGTCCGCTGTCTTTGTGATTTCCCAAGTTTTTCCATGGATGTCGACAACTAATTCTTTAAATGTTGCCGGTTTTCGAGGAACAAATTTATACTTTCGCAATGCCTATCGGTACCCCCTTACGTCTGAATTTTATTTTTCGCTTCGGATGCTTCACGATCTTTTCCCTGTTTATGTTCCGTCTTAGCTTTCGCCAGTAATGCCGCGCGTTTTTGCGCCTCCTGCGGCGACAGCTTTGTGATCGTCGTAACCGGGTCGTATACGGAATAAAATGTGTCCGTAAGTGCCCGTCCGTCACTCCAGCTGACACGACGATGCACTACGACAGAGTAGCCGTCATGACCTTTCTCTTCTACAACATCCTCTTTCTGATCATTTACCACAATTTCTTTTTTCTCATGCGGTAAAACTTTTGCCGGTTCTGTTGTGATCGCGACTCCCGCAGGACGATCATCACTATTTCCCAAAATTTTCACATTAATCGCACCGCCGCCGGCTGTCGCCATAACATACACCGGTGACTTCGCTGAGTTGACCCATATAAAATCAATGGAATTATCCGCTACGGTCGCGTCCCGCCCGATTTCCGTGTAACCGACCGGTGCAAAATGCGGTGTGCGCTGCACCACGTCAAGCCCCGCCAAAAGGACCGCATTAAACATGGTCGTGCTGACTTGGCAAATACCGCCGCCGGCGTCGGGAACCAGTTCTCCATTAATAAAAACAGGCGCCGATAAATAACCGGCCTCATATGTACGTAAGCCGGTCGTGTCATTGAACGAGAAGGTTTCACCAGGCGCCAACAAAGCCCCGGAAATGGCAGCGCTTCCTTTATAAATGTTGGCGCTGCGGTTTTCATCACCGCCGTAATAAGTAGTATATTCACCCAAAACCGTGTTGATCGACGCCAACTGCTCCTTGCACAACGTCGGCAAATCCACTTGGCTGGGTTGCAACATTAAAGGAGAAAAGTCCTGCGCATTTATTTTTTCCTCAGCCGCTTTGGCGACTTGCGCATAATCCAATATCAGTCGCGGTTTTTCCGTTTCAATCACAATGTCCCCAGCTTCATTCAAAGATACAGCAGCGTTGTGCGGCGGCGCTGCCAGCTCATCCACTTTGGCCTTCAGAATTTCATTTAAATGTGCCGTGTCATAAGCGACCGTGCAATTCATTTGAATCGGGTTCAGGTAGCTTTGCCACTGCTCCCACCATTGCCGAAACCATGAACCGGTACGACCGTAGCTGCTGACAGCAGCCGCTGTTGTCTCTGCATTTATGGCAAGTTTCAGGTCGCGCATCGGAATCGACCAAGTGTAGGTTTGATAGGTCAAATTCAGCGCCGCATCTTCATATTTGTTGTTTTGCTCTGCCAAATAGCGTTGCAGTCCTTCCGCTTGCCAACCTGACACATCCTGATCCTGCAGCTTGACTCCGCGGACGACACCGCTTGTCCCGTTGACAAACAAAGGCAAAAACAACAATGTAAGAATAATTCCTGCCGCTACGCAGATGGCAATCCTTGCATTCTTCTTCATAACGTTCCTCGTAAATATTCACTAAACAGTTCTCGCCACGAAACATCATAACCGTTACGTTGTCGCCATTGCGTGCGATATAATGCCAGCAACAGCGTAGCGCACTGCTCATAGTTCAGTTTCTGCGCTGCGGCGTAAACATTTTTCCAGCGCCATTGATTTTTAACTTGCAATTCTCGTGCCATATCTCTCGTCGCAAAACCGGCATGTTCCAATTCATAAATCCCCAAGCAAAGACGCAGTTGCGAAGCCAGAAAGCCGGTATTTTTCAAGGTTTCATCTATGCCATCAAATAAATGCGGAACGGCTTCCAGAACAGATCGTTTACGTTGATCCACCAAATCATCCCAAAACCGGAACACCTGCCGTTGCAGGTACGAAGGTAACGACTCCTGTACCACTTCGAGCGGGATCTCTTTTTGATCCGTCATTAGCTGCCATTTTTGCGCTTCTGTAGTGATAAAAACGGACGATATATTCTCCCAGCTTTCCGCCACCGCTTGCAAGTACTGGCGCGCAGCACGACTTAATCCTCGGTCTTGGGCGCGCAAGACACTATCAAAAGCGGCGCTTACTTTCCATCCCGGAATAAATTCTGACATCGATACTTGCGCCAGCGGCAAAATTTTTTTTACCAAGCTTAATCGACGGTCCGGTTTACCTTCCAAAATAAAAAAAACACGCGTTTCCGCCGGTACATTTTCCAATGCCTGCAGAAATTCCTTCGCCGGAATCGATTCATCCTTTTGTGTCAAAAACAAAGGATTAACAAATTCAAACCGACGCACTTCGGTAAAGAGCGACGGTTGATTGATTTGCTGCACGATTTCCGCGGTCGTACTGTGTTCTTTACCCTGTTCCACGGTTTCTGCAGTACCGTTTCCGGCTTGTTGCTTGCGGGCATAAACAGCCGGTATATCAGTACCGTGAAAAAGGTAAATTCGGTCCTTCTGCATCCGTTTTTATCTCCGTTTCGATGTGCCACGTATGACCATGTAATGATGCGACTATCATTCCTGTCTCTTCATTATTATACACAGATATACCTTTCGCGCGAAACTCCTCGCTGCCGTCCGCCGTACCTTCACTACCGCTAAAGTTCCCATCGGGCACTGTGATAGCCAGTTGCGGATGCTGTTGTGCCAATATTGTCCTCGCACTTTGCGCATTCGCTATCACAAGTAAATTCGTCGTACTTGGCAGCGCCAAGGATTTTTCATTTTGTAATTGTACCAACGCCGATCCTCCCGACATAACCAGTACCGCTCCATTTTGATTGGCAACCAAGCCGGGATATTGAATAAAAGTATCCACCGTTGACATAACATGCGTATCTTTGCCATCGGAAATTTCCTGTGCCCGCAGATAGCGATGCGCGGGAAACGGTTCTGCTGTATTTTCACGCGGTGTCACATAAATACAGTCATCTACAGTAAAAATACCGTAAAAATTTAACGCACGGGTCAGCGCCTGGGGATAATCTTGTCGAGCAAAGCGGCTTTCCTTGATATATAAAACCCGTCGTTCCCCCGTTTCCAGACAAACGACCCCCACTTGACCGACGTCCGGAACTAAAATGCGCGTTTGTCCATTTTGCGTAATCCTATACAACCCCACCCCAAGGCAAACGACTAAAAACACTAATACCGGATATTTCAACCGCGCATCCTTAGACTTAAAACACATAACTACTATTTCCAAGCCGACGAAATAGAGAGCAGTTTCAACGACACTTAACGCGCGAAATCGTAATTGTGCCAACGGTAAATCAGCCACAGCTTGAATCAGTGCAACCGAAATAGCCAGACCATAATGGACGATTCGCAAGAGTCCCAATGCCGGTAACGTCCAGGCGAAATGCAGAATGACCGCCGCCAATTCTACCGCAATAATGATTTCCAACAACGGCGCGACGACAATATTTGTCAGTACTGCATAAAGCGGCAATGCCTGAAAATAATATAACAGCAACGGCAACAAAAAAATATTTGCGGCAACGGTAACCGCGATCCCTTGCGCCAGACGTAACGGTACATGCAAAAGTGTACGGCACAGTTGCGTACAATGGCCATAAAAAGTTATCAATCCCAATGTGGCGCCAAATGAAAGTTGAAAACTCACATCATATAAAAGTAGCGGCTGATACAGCAGCATCAGGGAGCTTACCAAACCTAGCCAATGGGTCGCATCCACGTCGCGTCGAAGCAATATTCCCCCAAATGCCGCTGCCCCCATCCAAAACGAGCGCACCACAGGCGGTTGCCAACCGGTGATAAATGCATAGGCAAAAACCAATAAAAAAGCGGCGCCATATGTAAGCGATGCAGGTGCGCGAAGACACCTGCCGAGCCACCAAAGGAGACCGAACAAAAGCGCAATATGAGAACCGGAAACAGATAAAATATGAATAATACCGGAGTCGGCAAACGCATTAATCAGTTCGGACGAAAGGCCATCATAACCACCCCACAATAAGGCAAACGCCAACGCCGCGGTCGTCTTCGGCAGCGCCTGCGCAAAAAATGTCCGCGTCGTCTCGCGCAGGTGTTGCGCCAAAGACAAAAAGTAATAGCCTTTATCCATGCCTGCAATATTAACTCGGGCCTTAAGCGGAACGTATAAATTGCCCAGCATTTGTTCTGTGCGATGCCGATAATAAAGTGTTTTTTGTCCGGGATTTTGATAATAGCGAAACGGTTTTAATTTCGCCGCAACTTGCAACACGGTACCGACGGAATACGGTTCATACTGCGCGCTGTCCAAATAAAGATACGCTTTCCCTTTGACACTCCTTGTGACACCATCCGGATAGGAAAACATTTTTAGCGCCACCGGATACCGATATGTTACTTTATCCCCGTCGGCAAAAACCTGCGCTTCCCTTTCCACAGTGACGTGGTATGTACCGGTTTCGTTGTATACAAAAAAGGCAAGATCCGCTGATTGCTTTTCTTGCCAATGAAATCCTGCCCCGCCTGCAAGTAAACCGCTGAATAAAATTAAAAGCAGCCACTTACGCTCCGCTTTTTCCGACTTCAGAAAACCAAAAGCGGTAAGTGCGCCGACTGCAATCAATAAAATTCCGTAGACAAGTAACGAATACGTAGTATTTAACGTGATCCCAAGCGCGACTGCCGATGCAAACAGCAACGCGCCATAATGCCAGATCAAATGGTAATATGACGACGCAGCTCTTTGAATTTTCCTTCACCGATTCCTTTGACTTCTTCCAAGTCCGTTAATTGACGAAACAGACCATGTTCCCGTCGATAGTCTAAAATTTTTTGCGCAGTTGCCTCACCCACGCCCGGAAGCGTAGTCAGTTCTGCCAAATTCGCGGTGTTAATATTCACATACCTGATGCCGAGTTGCCCTTCCGGCGGATTAAAGTTGAACGGCACGCTGATTTGCTCACCATCACGCAACTTCGCCGCCAAGTTGACCGCTTCCGCATCGGCATACGGTAATAAATTCCCGGCCGCCTGTACCGCATCTTTAACTCGACTGCCGAGCGGCAACCGGTACACGCCAGGCTGTTCCACTGCTCCGGCTACGTAAACCAACATATTTTCTTCGACAGGGGAAGCTACCGAAGCGGCTGTCATAGGCATCGGCTCCGGTTGGGAATCTTCTGCCAGAAAATAGTATAATATTCCTAAAAACGAAAGCGATAAGGCACCTACCAACAGTGCGTGAGTGACGGGTCGAGAAAAATGCACCGTTAATCCTTCTTTCTCTTATTTTATACGGTTTGATTATATACCCAGTCATACAAAGGAGCAATGAATCATGGATCAAAAACTTGCAAAATCGTATGCGGATGTTCTTTTACAATACGGCGTGAACTTGCAGCCCGAGCAACCGTTACTTATTAATGCACCGGTGGAAGCGCATGAATTTGTCACCGTTTTGGTAAATGCCGCTTACGCGCATGGTGCCGGCGATGTACAGGTCGATTGGCAGTCCGGTAGCGTTTTCGCGCGACGTCTGCAGTGCGCGCAGGAAGATTCGCTGTTGTATATTCGTCCTTCACAAGTCACCAAGGCGCAAGAATATTTGGCGGAAAATCGAGCTATTATCTCTTTAGTAAGTTGCGATTCGCCGCTTTTCAAAGAAGTACCCACGACACGAATTAACGCGTTCCAGCAGGCCAAAAACAAAATATTTCAGTTTTACTCACAAGCCATTATGAACTCGCAAGTGCAGTGGCTGGTAGCGGCCGTTGCAACCCCCACTTGGGCAGCACTTCTATTTCCGGCCGAAACGCCGGTAATAGCTTTGGAAAAGCTATGGGATGCCATTTTTTATGTTTCCCGTATTCAAAACGAAGATGCGTTGGCGGCGTGGCAAAATCATTTAGATACGTTGCACAGACGTCGTCGATTATTAGATGCGTTACGACTGGACACATTGCACTACATGAGCAAAAACGGCACGGATTTCGTGATTGGCTTGCCGGATACGCATATATGGCAAGGCGGCAATGAAAAAAGCGGCCGCGCGGTTCCGTTCGCCGCCAATATCCCCACGGAAGAAATCTTTACCGCCCCGGATTTTCGCCGCATGACAGGTCACGTCACCGGCACTCGCCCATTAGTCGTTTACAACCAAACGGTCGAAGGATTGGAGCTTGATTTCGTCGACGGCAAAGTAGTGCACGCGGAAGCATCGAAAGGCAAGGAGTCCATCGATCAACTGCTTGCATCGGATGAAGGCGCGCGCTTTTTAGGCGAAGTCGCACTCGTACCAAAAGATTCACCCATTGCGCAAATTCCCTATTCGTTCTATGAAACGTTAATTGACGAAAACGCCTCCTGTCATTTGGCATTGGGTGCGGCCTATCCGACTTGCATCACCGAAGGCAAAACAAAAACCGACGACGAATTGACCGCCGCCGGCTTAAACCGCTCGATGATTCATGTGGATTTTATGATAGGAAGTTCTGACCTTACCATTATCGGACGCACAAAAGACGGTCGCGAAGTAGAAATCTTCCATGACGGCAATTTCAGTCCGAACTTTGCGTAGGCTCGCGCGGTTCTTTACTGAAAGTAAGTAAAAGCACCGCGCTCATGACGCAAATAACGCCGATGATTTCTCCCCAACCGAATGACATCCCCAAAAAGAGCACTGAAAAAACAACTGCGCCAAAGGGTTCCAGACAGGTAAGCACACTGACTGTGGTCGGCGGCAACGTGCGTAACGCATAGAGAAACAAAAAAAATGGAATTACCGTTCCGCCTACCACGATGTATAAAAGCATGGGCAGAACTTGCGAATGAAAGAATATAGACCAATCAGTCGCCGGTGTAATCCAATAGCTGAACATGCTGCCGTACAACATCCCCACGCCCAATAAATAGGGTGCGGGAAAGCGCCGCAGTAACGAAAGCGGGAAAAGGATGTAAAATGCGGCGGCAAAGGCGGATAAAATCCCCCAGAAAATAGCTATCGGCGAAACGAGGAATTTAGTCACATCGCCGCCCGTCACCAGCAGCACAACGCCGATGACTGCTCCTGTGGTCGCCAACACATCGGTCAGATTCGGCCAAGACTTGGTGCGCCAAATCGCCCAGAAGAGTAACAACACCGGCGCGGAATTTTGCAATACAGTTGCCACTACCGCGCTACCTTGCTGAATCGCTTGAAAGTACGTATACTGCATGCCGAAAATACCCAGCACTCCGAACAACGGCATTTCCAGCAGATAAAATTTGCGAGTGCGTGAAGCGAGTTTTCTCTGCTTGGAGCTCGTTACAAAAAAAATCAGCAAAAATAAAATCCCGCTAAGTGTCATTCGAATCGTGGTTAAGGCCGGTGCCTGAATCGTCGTGGAAGCAAACAATTGTTGAGCTACTACGCCGCTGATTGCCCAAAAAAGCGCAGCAACTGCAACTGCCCATTTTGCCATATGGATCCTTTCCGCGATACTTCGCATATGTAAAAATTTAAACGAAAAAAAAAGCACCCTGACGGTGTAAAGTGGTGGGGCTAACTGGATTCGAACCAGTGACCTCTACGATGTCAACGTAGCACTCTAACCAACTGAGCTATAGCCCCGAGTAATTTTGTTTATTTTACCCGAGAGAAGATATCATTGTCAAGTAAAAGTAAAATCCCATCGAAAGGATGGGATTTTTGATTTTTATTGCTCAAGCACTTTGGCGGCTGCACCCATAATAGCCAAACGCGAGTGTTCAAATACCAAACCGCCTTGCAAATACACTGTATACGGTGCGCGCAACGGACCGTCAGCGGAAAGTTCAATGGATGACCCTTGCGTGAATGCGCCGCAGGCCATGATAATCGGATCGGCATACCCCGGTAACTCTCCCGGAACCGGACGAACATAACCATCGACAGGCGACCATGCCTGTAAACCCTCGCAGAACCCGCATAATGCTTTTTCCGTGCCTAATTCGATCGTTTGAATAAGATCACTGCGCTCCGTGCCTAATTGCGGTTCGCTTTTGAAACCCAAACGATGAAATACGGCGGCAGCAAATTCGGCGGCGCGTAATGCTTGTCCGACTACATGCGGCGCCATAAAAAGGCCTTCAAAAAAGAGTCGATACCCCGGCGTATACGAACCCATCTCATCGCCCAAACCGGGCGCCGTCAGTTGATGCGCCGTGGCTTCGACCAGATCGGCACGACCGACGACATAACTTCCTGTCGGAGCGATCCCGCCACCGGCATTTTTGATCAGAGAGCCGGCTGCAATATCAGCGCCGATTTCGATCGGTTCTTGCGTGGCGGTAAACTCTCCGTAGCAATTGTCGACAAAACAAATCGTCTGCGGATTTTTCGCTTTGATGACACGAATGATTTCGGCTATTTCAGTAATTGTCAATGCTTTTCGTTCCGCATAACCACGCGAGCGTTGGATCAATACCAGACGCGTTTTGGGTCCTACCGCATTCGCTAACGCGGTAAGATCGCAGCGACCGTCTTTCGTAGCAACTTCATAATATGTTACGCCACGCTCTCGCAGATTTCCCGGCGCATTACCGGTAAGCCCGATAACCGTTTGCATCGTGTCATAAGGGGTTCCCATCGCGCAGACCATTTCGTCTCCATGGTTAAGTAACGCCAACAAGACTGTCGCCAAGGCATGTGTTCCTGAAACAAAGTGTGGACGGACCAGCGCTTTTTCCGCACGAAAAACATGCGCAAATACCTTTTCCAAGGTTTCCCTACCGACATCGTCATAACCATAACCTGTCGTTCCTTGAAAATGAAATGCGGATAATTGGCATTCACGAAATGCCGTTAAGATTTTCTCGGTATTTTTTACCGCGACTTCATCATAGCGCGCAAACGCTTCCCGACATGTGAGTAAAGCCTGCGTTTCGATCTCCTTAAGCGTAATTGCAGATGATTGTGAATCGTTCACTCTTTTTCCCCTTCTTGAATCGTAGAAATGGCATGCTTGTAAATCAGCTGTTCTTTTTCCTGACTTTTAAGTAATACTGTGAAATTATCATAATCTTTGACAATTCCCTGCAGTTTAACCCCGTTCAAAAGATAAATATTAACTGTGGCCTTCGCCTTTTTTAAGGTATCAAGAAAAGCATCCTGTAAATTTATTTTATTTGTCATTTCACGTCTCCCAGTTGTTTTTAATGATTTGTTGCATGGCATCAGCGAGTGCTTGCGCGCTCGGGTATACGCACGGATCTATGTACGTTATGTATGGCATTCGGCGCAACCAGGTCATTTGCCGTTTGGCAAAACGCCGCGTATGAAGCTGTATCAAAGCAAGCGTTTCTTCACGTGTCTGCGCCCCCGCAAAGTATGCCGGCCATTCACGGTACCCTATCCCTTTCCCCGCTTGGCTTATACTACCTTCATGCTTTTGCCAAAGCCAACGCGCCTCGTTTTCCAAACCCTCGGCAAACATTTTTTCAACACGGGCATTGATACGCTCATACAATATCTCACGCGGCGGTACCAGCGCAAATATCGGTCCGGTATACAATGGCTCATCGCTTTGCTTTGTCGCTTCGTAACTGCCTCCCGCCGCAAGTACGGAAAGGGCGCGAATCAATCGTTGCGGATCGCCTACCGTCCGTGTCGCAAAATATTCCGGAGAACGTTGCCGCATTTCCTCGCGTAATCGTTCCAACCCTTGCGTGCGATACATTTCATTGTAGCGCTGCGTCCATTCCCGAACCGGTCCGATGTCAGGGAATATATAACCTTCAAGCAATGCTTGTACATACAGACCGGTACCACCGACCAAAAAAGGGGTTTTCCCCCGCGCGGCAATATCCGTGATCAGTACCCTGGCACGCTCACAAAATTCGGCCACCGTATAGTTATCAGTGACCTCTTTAATGTCCAGCAGATGATGTACGACACGTTTCTGTTCAGCGGGTTTTGCTTTCGCTGTACCGATGTCCAGGCCGCGGTACACTTGAAACGCATCCGCCGAAATAATTTCCCCATTGAACATTTCGGCAAGATGCAATGACACTTCTGTTTTACCCGCCCCCGTCGGCCCCATAATAACTACCAGGCGTTGTTTCATAAGTCCCATACCCCGTAAACCACTCGACTATACGTACCGCCGCGTAAAAACGTCGGCGGATGCGTCTTAAACCAGCTCGCGAACGGCCTGTTTTTAACAATAATACGTTTTTTAGCAACTCGCTTTGCTTCTTCCCAGAGTAATTCATCCAGCCCTGTTTGCGCGGCAAATGTGCGCAATTCAGCCAAGTTATTCGTTTGGCTCACCGTATGATGAAACATGAAGTCAAAATAAATGACATCAAAGCGGTTATCCGGTTGTTTTTTAAGATAGTCGCTTACGTCAGCATGGAGCAAATGAATCCGTCGCAACGCTGCCGTCAATGCCGGTGATTCGGGAACTTGCATGGAACGCAAACCGTCTCTGCCCACTGCATACACCGGAAATGACTTTTCAAGCGCAATGATTTCCACGTTCTCAGGCAAGGTATACGCGGCCATAATCGCGTCGCTGCCTCGACCGAATGTGGCATCTAAAAAACGTTTGGGAGAAGCCTCGTACAAAAGGTCGGCAAAATGATCTTGGCGCTTACGTTCCCAATTCAGCGCACGTAGCTTTGCCATTTGCAAATGAAATTCCAGCCGTGTCTTTCCATCCGTTGCGACTAATCCCCGCTGCAATTGCACAAGCCAATGGGAAATCCGTGTTCGTTCCGCCAAACGACGCAATGATGCATGGCCTCGCTCCACGTAAGGAAGTTGCCACTCGGACGCCAACTCCTGTGCCTGCATGCGTTGCTCGTTGGTCGGCTTATAGCCGGTCGTAATCCCCCATATCATCATCAGGAACGCCGAAACAATTTTGCCAAATCGGCGGCGGTAAATCGAACCATAACCGGTCGGCCGTGCGGGCAAACAAATGGGCGTTTCGTCGCGAGCAAATCACGAATTAATTCCCGCATCTGACGAATATTCAATGCATGCCCCGCTTTGATCGCTCCGCGGCAGGAAGCATATGCCAATACGCGATGGCGTAACTGTTCGGCTGTCGGCGGCGTATCCGCCTGCAGCGCCAAACTGATTTCACTCAGCATGCGTTCCTGTTCGGTACCGACGGCATCGGCAGGAGCTGCTACTAAGCGCAACAATTGCGGTCCGGCCTGCTCAAATTGAAATCCCAGTGCGTGCAACTGCTCCTCATGAGTGAGCAATGCTTGAACATCTTCGGCATCGAGTTGCAAGAGTTGCGGCACCAGTAAGGTTTGCGCAGGAATCCCTTCAGTCGCCTGTGCCAAACGATCGTAGCGTACTCTTTCATGCGCCGCATGCTGGTCAATGATGTAGAGTTCTTCGCCTTTTTGGCAAACGATAAAACAGTTCGCGATCTGCCCCAGTGGGACAAGTGCAGCCTCTGCATCTTCCTGCGGTGTAAATAAAATGCGTTCTTCTTCGTCGGAGGTATCATCTTGCTGTACTTTCGCCATGTATTCGCTGAACGTATTTTCTTCCGCGACGCTCCAACGCGGCGGTGCGTAAGACGTTGCCGTCTGTGTTGAAGCGGCCGGAGCGCCTGATGAGCTCGGTTTCGTAACGGCATTCGGCAGACGTACCGTCGGCTCCAACACCCCTTGCCGGAGCTCAAAATCCGTTTTCTTATCCGCTAGCGTAAATTCATTTTGTGCCGGTGCGGATTCGCCTTGCAGTGCAGCGGTATGGCGTTGCATACCAAGCGGTGCCTGTGTCACTTCTGTTGCCACTGTGGCCGCATCATCAACACTCGTCAACGCATTTAAAACCGCATGATATACCGCACGGAATACCGCCTGCTCATCACTGAATTTGACTTCCCGCTTTTGCGGATGAATATTTACGTCGACATCCGCGGGAGAAATCAGCACGCGAATCACGGCCGGCGGGTAGCCGCGTTTCGGCAACAATGAATGATACGCATTGTCGAGTGCCCGACTCAAAGCGGGGCTTTCCACGATGCGACCATTGACAATCCACGTTTGCCATTGGCGACTGCTCTTCAGTACAGCCGGTTTAGCGATATAACCGGTCACGCTGTCGGTCTCGGTTTGATACTCCACCGGCAACATGGCATTCGCAAGATCCGTTCCGAATAAGGATGCAAATGTATCTAACATATCTCCGTTGCCGGGCGTATCAATCACGGTACGACCGTTATTGATCAAGCGAATCGCGATTTGCGGATGCGCTAAGGCCAATTTGCCTACCAATGTATTAATCCGACTGCTTTCCGTACGTTCCGTTTTCAAAAACTTTTGTCGCGCGGGCGTATTGTAAAATAAATCTCGCACTTCAAGTGTCGTGCCTACCGGCGCTCCGATCGTTTGCGAGGAAATTAACTCGCCGCCTTCGATGCGAATTTCCTGTCCGATTTCCGCCTCTTGCGTACGCGTGACCAACGTCACCTTGGCGACGGACGCGATACTTGCCAAGGCTTCACCGCGAAACCCCATCGAGCTGATCGCGAAGATATCGGCCGCTTTTTGAATTTTACTCGTCGCGTGGCGTACAAATGCAAGGGCTGCATCTTCCGCCGTCATACCGTTGCCGTCATCCGTCACACGCAGGTAGCGAGCGCCACCTTCCGCAATTTCGATTTCAATATGTGCAGCATTCGCATCCAAGGCGTTTTCAATCAATTCTTTGGCTACCGAAGCCGGTCGCTCAACGACTTCCCCGGCGGCAATTTGATTTACGGTAACGGCATCGAGAATATGTATTTGCGCCATATTACAATCCCTTTCTCGCTTTGGCTTCCTTATTTAATCGGAATAACGTTTCCATTGCTTCCATCGGCGTCATGCTGAAAACATCTAAACCTGCCAATTCATCCCAAATGCCGTCGGCGAAAATGTCCATTGCCGGAACTCGCTCCGCTTCCACAGGGGCAGCGGAAGCCGTGTTTTCAAGTTCCGCCAGCAGCGTCTGTGCCCTTTGCAACACACTCGTCGGTAAGCCCGCCAGTTTGGCGACATGAATACCGTAACTTTTATCGGCTTTCCCGGGAATAATGCGTCGCAGAAACTGCACGTCTCCGCGACGCTCTTTGACGGAAACCGTAAAGTTTTGAATGTGCGGATAAACATCCGCAACTTCCGTTAACTCATGATAGTGCGTTGCAAATAACGTAAACGCGCCGATTTTTTCCGCAATAAATTCAACAGTCGCGCGCGCGATACTTAAGCCGTCATAGGTGCTCGTACCTCGACCGACTTCATCGAGCAAAATGAGGGAATTGGCATCCGCCGCCTGTAAAATATCGGCGACTTCATTCATCTCCACCATAAATGTACTTTGACCGCTGGAAATATCATCTGTCGCACCGATGCGCGTAAAAATGCGGCTGACCGGACAAATATCTGCAGTGCGCACCGGGATGAACGAACCGATCTGCGCCATCAGCAACAGCAATGCGACTTGTCGCATATACGTCGATTTACCGGCCATATTCGGTCCGGTGATCAGCATGGTTTCACAGTCCTCATGACGTAAAACAGTGTCATTCGGAACAAATGTATCTTTTTGCGCGGCGGCCAACATCGGATGCATACCGTCGCGGATTTCAATCCGATTCTGACGATTTAATGCCGGCTGTACCCAACGATATTTATGCGCGGCCACGGCAAGTGCCAGCAGCGCATCGATAAGGGCAAGAGTACGAGCCGTTTTTTGCAGGTCCGCAAGCGCCGGTCGCAGATCCGCTAGCACCTGCGTAAACAGCTGTGCTTCCAGCTTGTCCATTTCCGCTTGTGCCGACAGTACTTTGACTTCAAACTCTTTCAGTTCCGGCGTAATATAGCGTTCGGCGTTCGCCAACGTCTGCTTCCGTACAAAATACTCCGGTACCCGTTCCGCTTGGGAACGAGGCACTTCGAAATAATAACCGAACACATTGTTGAAGCCGATTTTTAACTTAAGTTCCGATTTAGCTTTTTCCGCCGCTTCCAAATTGGCGATCCAGCTGCGACTGTCATGGACCAACGAACGTAATTCGTCCAGCCGCGGCGAAAAACCGTCTTTGATATAATCACCGTTACGTTGCAAACCCGCGTCAGGCGCGATAGCCTCCGTCAGCAGTGTATACACATCCGTGTGCATCGCCACATCGCGGTTCAACGTTTGCAGCATAGGTGCATTGAATTCTTGCAAAAGCTCCTTTAACGGCACCAGTTCCGCTAACGAATCCCGTACCGCCAGAAGATCTTTCGGCGTCGCCGTTCCGATCTCCACCTTAGTGACGATCCGCTCAAAATCATAAATACGCCCCAGTATATTTCCTAATGTATCCGCTTGGCGCGCGTTTTTAAGAAAATCCGCCACCGCTTCCTGCCGCGCCAGAATTTCCGTATCCGAGAGTAGCGGCGCTTCCAACCAGCGCTGTAACAGGCGAGCGCCCATGGCCGTTTGCGTCTGCTTTAAAAGCGCATAGAGGGTACCGCGAATGCTTCCGTCCTGCATATTCTGTAAGACTTCCAAATGACGTAACGTCCGATGATCAAGCGTCATTTGCGCTTCTTCACGCAACGGCAACAGTAATGTAACCTGTTTAGCCGATTGCTGCAACGTTTTTGCCAAATAGTAAAACAACTGCGCCAATGCTTCGCGAACCGCTGACTCTGCCGGCAATTCCGCAAGCGCCAAACCGCCGAAGTCGGTTGCCCCGGTCAGTTTCGGTAGCGGCATTTCCAGTTCTTCCGCGGTCAAAATCAGCATTGCCCCAAGACGCGACTTAGCATAATTTTCGATACTTAAATTACATTCGTCCGACGCTTCGATAATCAGTTCAGTCGGCGCATAAATACTCAATGCGTCGAACAGTTCATGCTTTTCGTTATCCGTAAATAATCCCCAACGGCATTCTCCGGTCGAAACTTCAGCAAGCACCAACACGATTTGTGCTTCTTTTTGATACAAGTACGCCAAATAATTGCGGGTACCGTTCGCCAGTGAGCTGTCCAAAAGAACCGTCCCCGGCGTGATAACTTTGGTAACGCCGCGCTCGACAAGGCCCTTGGTTTCACTCGGATCCTGCAGCTGATCACAGATAGCTACGCGATAACCTTTTTGCACCAGACGATAAATATAGCTCTCCGCCGAATGAAACGGTACACCGCACATCGGTGCACGCTCTTTATTCCCCGCCGCCCGTCCCGTCAAGGTTAATTCCAGCTCACGGGAAGCCAGCAAGGCATCATCAAAGAACATTTCATAAAAATCGCCCAAACGGAAAAACAGAATTTCATCCGGATGCTCTTTTTTGATTGCTTGATACTGCGCCATCATCGGCGTCAGTTTGGCCGCCATGTCAGTTCCTTTCTGCCAATTCGCCACGCAAAAGCCACGTCTGCGCGTGGTCTACTTTCACTTGTGTTGTCTCACCGATCATAGTCGTTGCGCGCGGTGCAAAAATAATCATTTTGTTACCGCTCGTACGACCGAACCACATCTTCGGATTATTTTTAGTCGGCCCTTCCACGATTACTTCATATGTTTTACCGACCATCGTTTCGTTGCGCTCTAAGCTGATCTCGTTTTGGATACTCATGAGTTCCTGTAAGCGCCGTTTCATGACATCTTTTGGAACCTGTCCCGCCATTTTGGCAGCGGGTGTTCCCGAGCGCGGCGAGTATAGAAAGGTGTACGCCAAGTCATAACGGATCTTTTTCAGCAGCTCCAGCGTTTCCCGATGCATTTCTTCCGTCTCGCCGGGAAACCCTACGATCAGATCGGTCGTCAGTACCACATCGGGCATTACTTTGCGGATATAATCCACCAATTTGCAATAATGCTCTACCGTATAACCGCGGTTCATCCCTTTCAATACAGCATCCGAACCGGATTGTACCGGCAAGTGCATTTGGGTGACCACGTGCCGACTCTGCGCAATCGTATCGATCATCTCCCTCGTCATGTCACGAGGATGCGATGTCATATACCGGACGCGTTCAATGCCATCGATTTTATCCACTTCGCGAAGCAAATCCGAAAAATCCGTACCGTCTTTAAAATCAAGACCATAGGCATTCACATTTTGTCCCAAGAGCGTGATTTCTTTATAGCCTGCAGTGGCAAGTTCCCGTACTTCTTTGACAACGGACTCGATCGGACGACTCCATTCGCGACCGCGTACATACGGCACGATGCAATAGGTGCAAAACTTGTTACATCCCTGCATGATCGGCACCCAGGCAAAAACATTGCTTTTACGAACGGCATGCAGATCCGTAAAATCTGTAATATCAGCGCCGCGCATTTGCGTTTTGAGCGTATGCGAGGCGACCGCTTTACCGCTTTGCAATAATTCTTTTAAATGGTGAATATTGTACGGCCCGAAGACGAAATCAATATGCGGAGCACGTTCAAATAACGCTTCCTTATTTTTCTGCGCCATACAGCCGGTAATGCCGATGACAAGATTCGGATTCTTGGCTTTAAGATGTTTCAATTCGCCAATTTTCCCGTAAACCTTATTTTCTGCGCTTTCTCGCACGCAGCAGGTATTGATGACGATGACGTCTGCCTCCTGCATGTTGTCTGTAGGTTGGTATTGCAATTCTTCCAGTTGTCCCGACAAGCGTTCTGAATCACTTTCGTTCATTTGACAACCGTAAGTAATAATATGGTACGTTCCTTTCAATGTGTTCTCCTTCTCAAAACACGGGATGTTTACCGGCGCTGCACATTAACCATATCGCGAATCGATATTTTCAACATCTGCACCGACATTCCCGTCGTATACTCAATTTCATGACGAATGGCCTTCTGCAAACGCTGAATCAATCGTTTCGGATCATGATTAAAGGCCATGACCAGCGAAAACTCCAATCCTAAACCGTTTGTATTTTCCTGCATTTTCGTAATTTTAACATCATGCGCCGAAATGGCACCGCGCGTCACTTCTACCGCACGGTTCAACAAAGCGATGATTACCGCGTCACTGAATACGAGTTTGCCGTAATAACTGAAAATCGGTCGAACCACCGACTTTTCATCCGGCCCCTGGGCTTTTTTGTTTTTATCGCGCCGAAAAAAAGACTTCAACGGATCGATTAAGTACCCGCGAAAATGAGGGCGCAATTCCATTGTGGGCAAGGGAATAATATGTTTTCCTTCTTTTAAACGGGATTCGTTGGCGCGCGCAATCTCCTCACGGGTCGCTACCTGTTCAATATGAATGTAACGGCTCGGCTTAGGCAGACCAAGCGCCAGTGTAATTTTATCCACCATGCGTTCCGAAGTTCCTAAAATCAGAAGCTTCTTCGGATTGATCTTTGCCAACGCATTTTGCACCGAGGCGACCTGCACGGGATCTTGGAAAATAGCACGACGAACCGCCTTCAAACGACTCTCTTCTTTTTTAGCGGAAAATCCGGCGGCCAATCGATTTTGATAAATTAAAATACCGTCATCAATGATGCAGTCAATACCGCTTTCATGTGCGACCACTGATGCCCGATAGCTTTTCCCTGTGCCGCTCGGACCCACAAATGCGATTACTTTCATCTCGCACCATTCCTTTTTGGATTGATATTTTATTATACCATATACCCATTTAACTCTTTCTATATGGCCGATATGGATTAAGTGTCTGTGGGAAACTGTGCTGACAATAAAAAAGCCTGCCGAGTTCGGCAGGCTTTTTTATTAACGTAAGCTGCAATTAAATGCTTTTAACCGTTGGACAATCCGTTGAATTCGTTCATCCACCTCGTGATCCTGCAAGGTGCGATCCGGCGCGCGGAAATGCAGCGCATAGGCCATGCTGACAAAACCGCTCGGCACCTGATCACCGCTGTAACGATCAAACAGTTCGACCGATTCAAGAATCGCTTCGCCCTGTCGTTGCATGACATCAACCAAAGTCGAATGCGTGACACCTTCCGGAACTAAAATGGCCAGATCCCGATCCAGCGTCGGATACTTCGGCAAGCTTTGGTATTCCGGTATTGTCGCAATGTACGGCAACAATGCTTCGATATCCACTGTGAATATATACATTGTCAGTTTCAAGCCGTACCCTTTTTGGGCAACGGGATGCAATTCACCGCAAGACAGCAAAACTTTGCCGTCACGCAGCGCGGCGGCCGCCTTCCCCGGATGGTAAATTGCGTCTTCCGCTACATCCCAACGGTAATCGGTGACGCCCAGTCGGGAAAGAACCGTTTCCATCAAACCTTTGACATCATAAAAATCGTAGGCATGCTGTGCCTGCGGCCAACGTGCAACCCCTGTGCTACCGCAAAGAACCCCCGTGACAAACGGTTTTTCTTCCGGTAATTCGGCAAGCGGTAATTCTTTCGGCAAATACACGGATGCCGCTTCAAACAGCGCCAAGTTTTCATTTTTCACGGCAAGATTGCGCTTGACCGCCTGCAACAGACTCGGTACAAGTGTAGTCCGCATTTGCGGGAAATCATCGGTAATCGGATTTAATACGGAAACCGCCTGATAGCGGCTGTCTGATTCTGCCAACCCCAATGCTTTCAAATCTTGCGGTGCCATGAAACTGAAGGTAACCGTCTCGGAAAGACCGGCTTGTACCAGGATATCACGAATAGTTTCGATCGCTGCGTGCTCATCGCTTTGACGACCACTGGTTTGGCGCCCGAGCGGTAATGTATTCGGAATTTTATCATAGCCGTAGAGACGCGCCACTTCTTCAACAATATCAGCCAGTTCCGCTACGTCACCGCGCCAGCTCGGAACAGTTAAGAACAGTGCTTCACCCTGTTCGGTGATGTCAAAATAAAGGCGTTTCAAGATATCGATAATTTCAGCCCGTTCCAACGTAATCCCGATTGCCCGGTTAATTTCCTCTACCGTAACGGTGAGTGTGCGCGTCGGTTGCGGTTCGGGATACACATCAAGATACCCCGGGGCCACTTCGCAGGCGCCCATTTCCTGCAGCAGCTGCGCGGCTCGATCTAAAGCAAGTGTCGTAATATCGGGATCAATACCGCGTTCAAAACGTCCCGACGCTTCCGAACGCAGACCGTGTTTACGCGCGGTGCGACGAATGGTCGCGCCGTTGAATGTGGCGGCCTCCAACAATACGGTCGTTGTTTGGTCGGTCACTTCCGTGCGTTGTCCGCCCATAATACCGGCAAGTCCGACCGCACCGTCTCGGTCGGCAATGACCAACTGATCCTCTGCTAAGGTTCGTTCTTTATCGTCCAAGGTCACTAACAATTCGCCTTGCAATGCACGGCGACAAATTAATTCGTGTCCCGCAAGCGTATCATAGTCGTACGCATGCAACGGCTGCCCTTGCTCCAACATGACAAAATTCGTCACATCGACAACATTATTGATGCTGCGAATATTCGCACTGCGCAGCGCATCCTGCAGCCATTCCGGCGAAGGCGCAATTTTCACATTGCGCAAAAGTCGCGTCGAAAAACGTTCGCAAAGATCGGTGGCGGCAAGCGTCACTTTTGCGTCTTCCGTAATCGCCGTACCGGACTCGTTCACTTGAATGGTCGGCAGGCTCAATTGACTGTTGAACAACGCCGCAAATTCACGAGCCAATCCCACCATGCTGAAACAATCCGCTCGATTCGGTGTAAGTTCAAACTCGAAAATCACATCATCGAGACCTAAAAACTCATGGATATCATGACCCACCGGAATATCATTCGGCAAGATAAAAATACCGTCAGCGCGTGCGCCGGATAACAGGCTCAAATCGAAGCCCAATTCATTTGCCGAACACATCATGCCGAACGAAGGTACACCGCGTAATTTCGATGTTTTAATGTGAATACCACCCGGTAAATATGAGTTCGGTTGCGCTACCGGTACAATTTGACCCGGACGCACATTCTTTGCCCCGGTGCAAATCTGCAACGTTTCCGTTCCTACATCCACTTGGCAGACAACGAGTTTGTCTGCATTGGGATGCGGATCAACTGAAAGAATTTTACCCGTAACGACATTTTTAATATCTTTGCCGGGGACATGTACTTTTTCCACCGGAATACCTGCCATAGTCAGTGTTTCGGCGAGCTCTTCCGGATCTCCCTCAATCGTGACATAGTGGCGCAGCCAGGTTAACGATGCCAGCATATATTTCCCTCCTAAAACTGCGCCAAGAAGCGCACATCATTATCATAAAATAAACGTAAATCGTCAATTCCGTACACCAGCATGGCAATTCGTTCCACACCCATACCGAACGCAAAACCGCTGATTTTTTCCGGATCGTAACCGTTTAAACGCAATACGTTCGGGTGCACCATCCCGCAACCGAGAATTTCCAACCATTCTTCGGACGTATCCACCGTGCCGCCTTTACTGTGGCGTTTGCGGAACGAAATATCGACTTCCGCGCTCGGTTCCGTAAACGGGAAATAGCTGGCACGAAAGCGCACCTTGGTATCTGTACCGAAAATTTCCCGGCCAAAATGTTCAATTGTTCCCTTCAAGTCGGAAAACGTAATTCCCTGATCAAGCAAGAGTCCTTCGACCTGATGGAACACCGGTGAATGCGTCGCATCATAGTCGGAACGATATACTTTGCCGGGCGCAATAATACGAATCGGCGTGTTCGGTTCCTGTGACTGCATCGTGCGCGCCTGAACCGGCGACGTATGCGTACGTAAAAGAATCGAATCATTGATATAAAACGAATCTTGCATATCACGCGCCGGATGATCTTTGGGGAAATTCAGACTTTGAAAGTTATAAAAATCATCTTCGATTTCCGGACCTTGCGCAATCGTATACCCCATCTTCATAAAAATATCCTGAATGCGACGATTGATCTGCGTCAATGGATGCAAATGTCCCTGCAGCGGTCGACGTCCCGGTAATGTAATATCAATTTTTTCCGCCGCCAACCGTTCACTCAGTGCTTTTTGTGCCAGTTCATCCTGCTTCTCGCTCAGGTTTTTTTGCAAAAGGCCGCGCACTTCGTTAGCGAGCGCTCCCACGACCGGCCGCTCTTCAGCAGTCAGATCCTTCATGCCGCGCAATATCGCAGTCAGTTCCCCTTTTTTACCTAAGAACGCTACTCGGATTTTTTGTAACTCCGATTCGTTCGCAGCGGCTGCGATTTCTTCCAACGCACGCCGTTGCAGTTCCTGCATTTCCTCTTTCATAACAACCCTCCTGAAAACACAAAAAGACCCTCGCCTGGGGCGAAAGTCTCTTCCGCGGTACCACCCAAATAAGTACTCGAAATCTTTATCGCAGAAATACGTTTTGCCTACGTTATCAGCAAACTGCTCCCGAATGAACTGTATGGTTTCACACGCCGACTTTTCCAGTCATGAAATCGGCTCCCTGAAGTGCGAATATTCCATACACCTTTCGTTCCTAGCATCCAATGTGAAATTAAAGATAGTATAACAAGTTAACTTTGATTCCGCAAGTCGCTTATGTAAACTTGAGACCGCCGGCGATAATGCCTCGTTGTACCTGATTGCTGCCTTCAAAAATTTGCATGACTTTGGCATCACGCATATATTTTTCTAACGGCGCTTCTTTGGAGTAACCGGCGCCGCCCATAATCTGAACGGCATCTGTGCTCACTTTCATCGCCGTATCGGACGCAAAACACTTCGCCATAGACGCGATAACGCCGGCGTTTCTCGCGCCGTCCATTTGACCGGCGGCCGCTTTCCACACCAGCAAGCGGGATGCTTCCGTGGCCATTGCCATATCGGCCAACATCTGCTGTACCATCTGCAGCGCAATCAATTTATTGCCGAACTGCACACGCGTGTGCGCGTATTTCCCTGCGGCTTGCAATGCCGCTTCTGCAATACCGACGGAGATCGCACCGACAAACGGACGCGATGCATCCAACGTCCGCATCGCCCATTTGAAACCGCTGCCCTCACGCCCCAGCCGCGCCGACTCGGGTACAAAGCAGTCCGTCAGTACCAATTCCGAAGTAGCGGATGCACGAATGCCCATTTTATCTTCCACTTTCCCCACACTGAAGCCGTCCGTATCTGTCGGCACAATGAATGCCGTCAACCCGCGGACGCCGCGAGCCGGATTGGCATTGGCAAAGACCACTACCACATCGGCAATCGGGCCATTGGTAATAAAATGCTTCGTACCGTTTAAAATGTAGCCGCCTTCCGTTTTTTTCGCGCGTGTTGCAATCGCCGACGCATCCGACCCGGCATTCGGTTCCGTCAGGGCAAACGCGGCCATCCCTCCGCCTAAAATCACGTCACAAAAAGCTTGCATCTGCTCGGGTGTGCCACCGAAAGCCACCGGCAGCATGGCCAGCATATTCGCCGCGCACGCCGTCGCAATACCCGCGCAGCCTTGTGCGATTTTTTCAAAAATAAGCGCCAACGTCATGGCATCCAAACCGATGCCGCCGTATTCTTTCGGTACGCCGAGTGAGGTCAGACCGGTCTGCTTCAAAATTTTCCAGAGTTCATCCGGCACCACACCGTCTTTATCCATTTCCAGTGCACGCGGTGCGATTTCTTTCGTTACAATTTCCTGTACCAGATCCAATAATTCCTGCTGTTCGGCAGTGATTGTAAAGTCCATTGTTTTCCCCCCTCAAATATCGTGCGCGATATCAATCGTGTGCACGATCCAATACGTGCCTTTCCCCGAAAGCATTAATCTTTTGTTGTCATCGTAAAATTTAACTTCCCCGATCAATGTCTTTTTGCCGTGGTGGATAATTTCACCGTAGCCGTGCACCCATGTATTTTCCGGAACGGGACGAATATACGAAATATCCAAATCAATCGTGACGACATGGTAGCCGAGCGCCCGAGATGCCCACCCCATGCAGGCGTCACTCATCGTAGCCAACGGCGCTCCATGTGCAATTCCGCGGCGATTAGTGTGGAAATCCGGTTCGATAAACAGTTTAAAATGAGTTTTCCCCGGAAAGAGATCCACTACTTCAATTTTCATAAACTGAAAATAAGGGTCTTCACTTTTGGCGCGTTGATAAAAATTTTCCAACGAAGGATCAATCATTTTTCTCCTCCATCATCCATAAGGCTTTCCCCATCACATAAAATGTTCCTTCACAATGAGCTAAGAGCCGACCTCTTTCATCGCGAAAATCGCAAACCGTCCGCATCGTATTGCGTCCGTTATGAATAACCTCTGCCGTTCCCGTCACTGTCGAATCCAAAGCGACAGGGCGAATATACGAAATACGAAGTCCCATAGTCGTGACTGATTTGCCGTGTGCAAAACAGGCTGCTCCCATATAGGTATCGGCCAAGCCGAAAAGAAAACCGCCATGTGTCGACTGGTAGGAGTTTTCCACAATTTCGCGCTGCGCTATTGTTTTCATTACCAAGTGTCCCGGTTCCATCGTCACCACTTCATAATTCATCAGGCGATCAAAAGGATTCAGTAACACCATTTCCATAATTTTTTGTTGTTCCTGATCCGTTATCATTAGCGACTCCACCTATTCATAATGTAGCGCATCGATCGGGTTCAAGCGTGCCGCTTTACGGGCCGGATACAAACCGAACAGCAAACCGATGGCTACCGAAAACGCAAATGATCCCAAAATCGGCCAAGGAGAAATGGCCGCGGAAACGTTGACTAAGGAGGCCATCGCGTGCGCCCCTAAGATGCCGACGATGACACCGATCGTGCCGCCTACCAGACTGATCGTAATCGACTCAATCAAAAACTGCGTAATAATCATCCGATACGTCGCACCGAGAGCTTTACGTATTCCGATTTCACGAGTACGTTCCGTTACTGATACCAGCATAATATTCATGATTCCAATACCGCCGACTAACAGCGAAATCGCCGCAATCGCACCCAAGAAGAGGGTAAGCGTTTGCATGGTTTGCTGTACGGTTTCTAAAACGTCTGCCATATTTTCCACCGTAAAATCATCTTCGCGATTGGGCAAAATCTTATGTCGGATCCGCAAAAGATTCGTAATGTCCGCTTCCACTTGCGACATCGTATCGCCGGATGCGGAGGCGACGCTGATCGTTTGCACATAAGTGATGCCGAGCAACCGTTCCTGTACGGTGCTGAACGGCGCTAAAATGCAATTATCCGCATCATTCCCTCCCGATGCACCCTTTTCCGCAAGAGTTCCAATCACCACATACGGGTCGTTTTTTACACGAATTTTACTGCCGATCGGATTAGCATCGCCGAACAGATTTTTTGCGACCGTCTTCCCGAGTAACACTACGCGCGCACGCGATTTGTATTCTTTTTCCGTCCAGTAGCGACCTTCCTCAATTTCCGCGTCCCTGACATTACGGTAGGATGCGGTAACGCCGATAACCTTTGTCGTCCAGTTTTTGTTGCCGGCCACTACTACATACGACCCCTGCACCATTGGCGAGGCATCTTTGACATTAGGCAACAACGTAATCGCCACGTAATCATTATAGTGCAGCGTTTCCAGACTCCCTGCGACCGGTCGCAATCCCGGTGTTCGCGGTGCTCCCGGTATAACAATCAGGAGATTGGAGCCGAGTTGCGAAAACCGATCTTCCGTATCTTTTTGGACGCCTTGGCCGATCGAGACCAGCGCAATCACGGAAGCCACCCCGATGATAATCCCCAGCATCGTCAAAAGGGAGCGCATTTTATTACTGATTAAAGCCTGCCACGCGATTTGTAAATTTTCCCAAAACATACTACGCATCGTCGGCTACCATCCATTCCTGCGTCACGCCCCCGTCGCGCAACACGATATGGGATTGCGCATAAGCGGCAATATCCGCCTCATGGGTAACCAGCAGAATCGTCCGACCTTGACGATGAAGCTCCGTAAAGATTTCCATAACTTCCGCACCGGATTTACTGTCCAAGTTGCCCGTCGGCTCATCCGCCATAATAATCGCAGGATGATTGACCAAGGCTCGCGCAATAGCGACGCGCTGTCGTTGGCCTCCGGAAAGTTCCGTCGGCAGATGATGCAGACGTTCGCCCAGGCCAAGTTGCGTTAATAATTTGCGTGCATACTCGGTTCGCTCCGGTTCCGGCGTTCCCGCATAAATCATCGGCAATTTTACGTTTTCCAAAGTGGATAACTTGGCAAGCAGGTTAAAACTTTGAAATACAAACCCGATTTTTTGATTACGCGTTTGCGCCAATCGATCATCCGATAATTGCGCGACCTCTTCGCCGTCCAATTCATACGAGCCGGAAGTCGGACGATCCAAGCATCCCAGAATATTCATCAAGGTTGACTTGCCCGAACCTGAAGGTCCCATGATCGACAAAAATTCACCGCGCTCTACGGAAAGAGATATCCCTTTCAGTACAGGTACTTCCTCTTTTCCTAAGCGATAATTTTTAACGATATCTTTCAACGCTATTACAGGCACACTCATCATTTCACCTAAATTCGCGGATGATGCGTTGCCGAATTGCCCGCTTTATCCTCGCTGACACTACCGCTGGTCACAATGGTATCATCGGCGTTAAGGCCGGAAATAACTTCCGCCTGAGTATCTGTAACAATACCGATCACCACCGGTGTTTTTTCCAGCTTATCGCCCGCTTTTTTATATACATATTGGCCGTTCACATCGCTGCGTAGCGCCGTAATCGGTACCAACACGACATGATCTTTCGTTTGCGCATCAATGATCGCACGTGCTGTCATGGACGGATACAAAGCACTGATTTCATCACTGCTAATCGCCACATATACCGTATAGTAAATAACCGCTGCACCGGAGGAGTTTCCGCTCGAAGCCGGCGTACGGGAAATATCCGTCACATGCCCGTGGAATTTCCGATTCGGATAAGCGTCAACCGTAAATGTTACATTTTGTCCCGCCCGGACCTGGCCGATATCAGTTTCATCCACTAAAAGACGAATCCGCATAGAAGAAAGATCAGCGATTTTCGCAATGATCATCTGATTAGACAAGCCCTGCGCTACCGTTTCACCTGCTTTCATCGGCTCCCCGATCACAATGCCGTCCATCGGCGCGACAATCGTCGTGTCAGATATGTCCGATTGCGCTTTATTGTAGGTCGCCTGCGCTGTTTCATAGTTCATTTGCGCATCCGCCAATTGCTGATAGGAAATCGCTCCCTCGGAATACAATTGCCGATATCGGTCGTAAAGGCTTCGTTTATTGGCTAAAATGCTTTCCGCCTGACTTAACTGACTTTCCGCCGACTTTGCAGAAATGACCGCCAGCACGTCGCCTTCATGGACCTTCTGATTTTCTTTCACAAGCACCTGCGTTAACGTACCCGAAATGTTGGCGCTCAGCTTTACTTCATTAACCGGTTCGATCGCGCCTGTCGCATCAATCGAGCTGGCAATTGAACCTGTGGTGACCTGCCCCAACACATAGGACTCTTTACTTTCCGCCGTCCGATGTGTCCACCACCAAAGCCCGGTCAATACAAGCAATAAAAAAAGCAATCCCCAAACAATTTTCCGTTTATGAGTCTGCCAAAATTCGTTTCGATTCATTATTTCCCTCGCTTTATCGAAGTCACATAGATGCCTCTTTTGTTCTTTTATTATAGCATAGTACGATCTTTATATTAGCGATAACAGGTTCGTAGTATCGTCCCCTTACATAATAAAATCGGTGCTGTTTATGATATAATATTTCTACTCAAAGGAGGCATCATGCAACATCTTGACCAACCCCGCCAAATGTGGCGGCAATTTTTTTCTATTTGGATACCGCTTTTCTTAACTCAATTATCCCTTGTAGCCGGCGGCTTTTTTGCCGCTACGGTAGCCGGACGGCATAGTACTGTGGATCTTGCCGGAGCGGCGGTCGGCGTAAATTTATGGGTGCCGGTGTTAATGACTTCGATCGGTCTTTTCATGGGACTTACGCCGATTATTTCCCAGCTTTTGGGCGCCAATCAGCCGACAAATATTCCTTCCATTGTACGTCAAGGAATCTACCTTTCTCTGACTGTCGGCCTGGTAACCATTTGCATGGGAAGTTTTCTCCTTCCCTTGATTCTTGATAACTTAGGACTCGAGCCCGCTGTACGCAAGGTTACACAGGGTTTCTTAACATTTATTGCCTACGGAATTATTCCCTCTTTTATTTCTGTTACGTTACGCAATGTGGTGGATGCTCACGGGTATACTCGTATTTCCCTTTCGATTATGACTACAGGATTTTTCCTGAATATTATTTTGAACTATGTGTTTATTGACGGCTATGGCAGTATTCCCTCGTTGGGAGGTGCCGGAGCGGGACTGGCGATTGCCATTTCCAACAGTGTGAACTGCTTTCTCTTTTTCTTGGTTATGCTTTTTTTGCCCCCCTTTTCCCATTATCGCATTTTCAAGGAATGGGAAGGTCTTCATTTCGCAAGGTGGCGGGAGCAGCTGAAAATCGGCTTACCGATCGGCGGTGCCAACTTTTTGGAAATTTCCTTGTTTTCCATCGTCGGGCTTCTAATCACGAGCTATGGTACACAAATTATTGCCGCTCATAATGCCGCTAACAATTTTTCCAATGTACTGTACTCACTCCCACTGTCCGCCGGTATTGCTGCTACGATTTTATGCGGGTTTGAACTTGGTGCCCAACGCTTCGACTTCGCCTTACGGTATGCCCGCATGGCGCAAGGTTTTACGATTAGTGTGGCGGCTATTTTATTTATTCTCGCCTTCTTCAACTTCAATTCAATTGCCGGTCTTTATACCAATGACCCGCAAATGATTGCACTTAACGCCGGTTTTATGGTGTATGCGTTGATGTTTACCTTTGCAGATGCTACCGGCGTACCGATTCAAGGAGCACTGCGCGGTTATAAAGACGTGCGTTTCGTATTTATAGTTTCATTGTTATGCTATTGGTGTATCGGTCTGACCCTGGGCATTATCCTATCGCACTATACAAATTTAGGCCCTTACGGTTATTGGATCGGTATTATTTGCGGCTTGCTTGCTGTCTCTGTCGCCTACAATGCACGCCTTATCTATCTCAATCGCAACCGGCATAAAATTAAAACCGCTCATTAAAAAAGAGACCGTTACGGTCTCTTTTTTTGTTCTTTTTTTATTTTCTGCCGATATAATGTAATCACATCTTCTAGCGGGATAGAACTCATCGCAATATTGCGATTTTTTTTAATCTGCAAGTCGGCATCTTGCGCATGTTGCGCCGTCACATAATCTCCCTGAGGATTGCGAAACGGACCGCTGCGTTCCGGACGCGTCGGACCATATAAACCGATAATGGATGTGCCGTATGCGTTGGCAATATGAAGTGGGCCCGTATCGCCGGAAATATGCATGCGCGCATGCTTCTCCAGCGCCAGCAGTTCACGCAAACTCGTTTGTCCTGTCAGATCTACTGTTCTTTTCGCTCGGTCACCTGCCATCAAGCGTTGCGCCAGCGGCGTATCAGCGGCGCTGCCGGCAATGACTACATGCCGCCCGTCAGCTGTCATCTGACCGATCAGTTCCCGCCAGGATGTTTCCGGCCAATCTTTTCCCGCACCGCGACTGCTCGGCGCAATCACAATATATTCATCGGTCACGCCTAAAGCCTGTAACTTTTGCCGCAACGTGACTTCGGCATCGCTGATGTCACACAAAGGATACGCAATCCGGTCAATATCCGCTCCAAAATATTCTACCACGTCCAATAAACGTTCCGTGATATGACCATATTGATGAGCGCCGACAATCGGCTGGCTTACCAGTCCGCTTCCTTCGCGCGCTTCCCAATATCCATAGCGCGCTTTAGCGCCGCTCAACCGAGCCACCAAAGCACTCTTAGCAAGCATCTGCAAATCCAATACCAGATCAAATGAGCGTTCGTGTAATTCCCTATGTAATTCACGCCAATAGGAAGGCTGGCGAAGACGATTCCGGTCAATCACAACTTTATCGTCTAAATAAGGAGCGCCCGGCAAGACATCTTTAAATGCACGATGAACTGCCCAAGTAATATGAGCGCGAGGATACTTTTTGCGCAACGCAAACAGCGCCGGCAATGCGCAAATAATATCACCGAGCGAACTCATTTTGATAATTAAGATACGTGCTTGTGGCAAGTTTAATTCCATTGAAGATCCCGTACACATTCATGCATAAATTCCTGCACATTACCACCGGTAAATAAAAACCCCCGAATCCCCGCACGTTCGGCCGCCGCCACGTCCCGTTCACTGTCACCGATTAAAAACGCGTCTTCTCTTGCGATACGGTGCTTACTGAGCGCTTGAATAATCATGCCCGGCCGCGGTTTACGGCAAACGCAATCCACGTCATATTTTTTTACTTTGGCATGTAAAAGATGCGGACAATAGAAAAACTCCGTCACTTTTCCGCCCGCTTTGGCAAACTCTTCGTTCAGCCAGCGGTGCAATGCCTGCACGTCCTCTTCCGTGTACATGCCGCGCGCTACACCGCTTTGATTCGTCACAACAAAAATCAGCCAGCCCTGTCGGCTCAGTTCGGCAATCATTTCCCGCGCTCCGGGAATAAATTCAACTTCGTCCGGCCGACTCACATAGCCGTGATCAACATTAATCACTCCGTCGCGGTCTAAAAATATTGCTCGTTGTGACAATTTAATGAACTCCTTTATTTCGACTGGTAATAGTAGTAATAAGTTTCGTTGTGGAGTATCCGTCTACAAAAGGAATTATTTGTACGCGTCCGGCAAATTCTTTGCCGACGACGTCATCCGGCGAGTAGTCTCCGCCTTTGACCAATACGTCCGGACGAATCTCCCGGATCAGCTCATAGGGAGTATCCTCGTCAAAAACAACTACGGCGTCCACCGCACGCAATGCCGCTAAGTGGTACGCCCTATCCGCTTCGGAAACAATCGGCCGCAAACTTCCTTTTAAACGTCGTATCGAAACATCGGAATTGACGCCGACGATCAAATGGTCTCCCAATTCCGCCGCCGCTTCCAAATACGTCAAATGTCCGCGGTGAATCAAATCAAAGCAGCCGTTGGTAAAGACGATGGTATCCCCCGCCTCACGCCATGCTTTAACTACCTGCGCAAGCTCGGGCAGTTTCAATACGGCGGCATCCTGATGGATATTATCACTCAACGAGACTGCCAGTTCCGATTGCGAAATCGCATACGTACCCACTTTGCCGACTACTACGCCGGCGGCACAGTTCGCCAAATGCAGCGCAAAACGCCGCGGCAACTGAGCTCCTATCGCCGCAGAAAGCACGGCTACTACCGTATCACCCGCCCCGGAAACGTCATACACTTCCCGCGCCAAAGCCGGATGCTGAAAACTGTGCGATTCATTATCCACCCAAAGAATGCCTTTGGCAGAACGCGTGACGGCCACTTGCTGCACACCCGACTTTTTCATCAGGGCAAGCGCCGCTGCTTTTACTTCGCGTTCGTGATTCGCAATCGTTGTTCCGCAGGCTTCACTTAATTCTTTCAGGTTCGGCGTTACAAGTGTAGCATTGCGGTAACGAGACCAATCCGCCTGTTTCGGATCTACCAGAACCGGTACTTGCGCATCGCGTCCGATTTGAATTACTTTTTGACAAAGTGATTCCGTGCAAATTCCTTTACCGTAGTCGGAAATCACTAAGACCGCGCAACCTTTTTCTACTTCCTTTGCCACTTGCTCACAAATGCGAGAAACGGTATGTTCCGAAATATCTTGAATCCGTTCCTGATCGATCCGCAGCATTTGTTGTTGTACACCGATCACGCGGGTTTTTGTCGTCGTCTGTAAGGCGACATCTGTCAATATGCCTCTGTCGTCGATGTCGTTCGCACGCAAGACCTCACGAAATTCATCAGCCGCGCTATCATCACCGACTGCACTGATCAAGCGTACCGGACAACCCAATCCGCGCAAGTTGGCAGCGACGTTGGCGGCACCGCCCAAACGTCGTTCCGTTTTTTCGATACGATGCACCGGCACCGGTGCCTCGGGCGAAATGCGTGCTACCTGACCGAATAGGTAGCGATCCAACATGACATCACCGACCACAACAATGCGCAAAGTATGTAATGAGTGGAAGAAACGCTCAACATTCGTGCGCATATTCATCCACCATTTCACACCAAATATGTCCCGTTAAAATATGCATCTCCTGCACACGGGCTGTCACATCGCTCGGCACATGCAGCACCAAGTCACAGCATGTATCCATTTCGTTACCGTTGGCCCCCGTTAAACCGATAATTTTAAGCCCGTTGATTCGTGCGATCTCGATTGCTTTCAGTACATTAGGGCTGTGGCCGCTCGTGGAAATCGCCACCAATACATCTCCCTTTTGCCCCAGCGCCGCTACTTGACGGGCAAACACTTCTCCGTAACCGTAGTCGTTCGCGGCGGCAGTCAAAATCGAAGTGTCCGTTGTTAATGCGATCGCCGGCAACGCACAACGTTCATCGTGGTAACGCACAATCAGTTCAGCCGCCAAGTGTTGCGCATCCGCCGCCGAACCGCCGTTGCCGCAAAATAAAATCTTCCGCCCGCGCTGCAAAGCATGGCAAATGATTTCTCCGCTTTGTGCTATTTCATTGGCATGCTCCTGATAAATCCGGGCGACTTCTATATGCTCATGAAGTGCATTGGCGATATCCATTATTTACCTGCCGGCAGTGTGTCGTTAAAGAAGCGCATGGCATTTTTGTGACTGATATGGTCAATGTCGTCCGCGGAGAATCCTTCTTTTTCTAGTGCTGTAAACAATTTATCCATTTCGGAGGCGTCATGAATTTCAAGGTAAGGCTGGATGCCGTCAAAATCGGTTCCCAACGCGACCGTTTCGATTCCTGCCATGTCAGCGATATATCGAGCATGGCGAGCAATATCCGCCGCCTTGGAAACCAATAGCGGCGTATCCAATTGAGGTGCCGGAATCGGTCGTTCGCCGATCGCCACCTGATGATATTCTTCTGTCGTCAACGGCGCCAAAAGTAATTTCGGATTGTTCAATTCGGAAGGATCTGTAATCGGTTTGGAACCGACGAAATTTCGCGAGAAGTTTAAACCGATCACACCGCCTTTTTCCCCGAACGCACGTAATAAATCATCGGGCAAATTACGAGGATGCGAAAAAACGGCGCGCGCATTAGAATGGGAAGCCATCACAGGTTTTTCGGCGCGTTCCAACAATTCTCTCGTACCTTGATCGTTCAAATGGCTCGTATCGACGATCATACCGTTTTCTTGCATCCACTCGACAAATTCCCAGCCACGTGCTTTGAGCCCTTTGTCTTTACCTTCTGTCCCGTTCGGAAATGCCAATTCATTTTCATAGTTCCAAGTCAATGTGACCAGTCGCACGCCGTCCTCAATAAACGCCTTTTTCAGTTTTTGCAAGTCACCGCCGAAAACCCCGCCTTCTTCTACGGAAAGCAATGCGCCGATGATGTGATCACGACGGCAGGCTTCCAGGTCTGCAAGCGTACGAACCCGGCGTACTTTATCACCATATTTTTCGATGTTCGCCAAAAACGTATCCCGCATTTCACCATAACGAACATACGCATCGGGATGTTCTTCCAGATCTACAAAAATCGCAAAGTCCTGCAGTAAATAATTTGACTTTTGCAGCTTCTCCAAGTCGATATTCCAAACATTCTTACGCAAATCGCCGCCGGCAGGTACGTCCAACAGCTTCATCAATGTATCACAATGCAAATCGATGATCATTTCGACTCAACTCCTTTTTGCTTTTGTTTCTCTTTGGCCATCAACGTTTCCAGTTCCGCCATAAAATCCTTCAAGCCACTGAACCGACGATAAACAGACGCGAAACGAATGTACGCTACCGGATCTAGATCGCTCAACTTCGCCAGAACCACTTCACCCAGTTCTTCCGAGGAAATTTCCTGCACCAGGCGATTGCGCAGTTCCCGCTCCACAGAAGCCACCAATTCTTTTATTTGTTCCACACTGACTTCCCGTTTTTCACAAGCACGCATCAATCCGCGTAACAGTTTGTCACCGTCAAACATTTCTCGATGCCCGTCACGCTTAATCACCATCAGCGGCGCTTCTTCGACCAGTTCATAAGTGGTAAAGCGGCGATGACAGGACAAGCATTCCCGTCGCCGACGAATGGCATTTCCATCGTCCGTCACCCGCGAGTCGGTTACTTTTGTATCAGCATATTTACAAAATGGGCATTTCATTTGGCTTCCCCCTTTACCCATATGGGATCGATGTTTCGATAATGAATGTCCAGATATCGTATTTATTATAGCATGCGTACCAAAAATAGCGGCAGGTATAGTTCCTGCCGCTATTTTTTAAACCACGATATTAACAATTTTTTGCGGCACAACGATCACTTTGCGAATCGCTTTGCCGTCGATAAATTCTTGCACCCTCTCATGAGCGAGTGCTTTTGCTTCGATTTCTTCTTTCGTAGCGGCCACTCCCACCTGAATGGTGGCGCGAACCTTGCCATTCACTTGCACGGCAAGTTCCACTTCATCCACCACCAGTGCCGTCGGGTCCACTTCCGGCCACGAGGCCTCATGTACGCTCTTTTCCTGCTCGCCCAGTGCCTGCCACAGCTCTTCCGCGATATGCGGTGTGAACGGTGCCAACAAAATCACCAAATCGCGCAGTACTTCACGGCGTAAACTGTCAGGAATATCATTGGCTCGCTCAGCGTAATCATGCAAAGCATTTACCAATTCCATGATCGCGCTGATGGCAGTATTGAAATTGTAACGACCGTCCAAATCGTTTGTCACTTTTTGGAGTACCCGATGGGTTTCATGACGTAAATCTTTATCTTCGGAAGTCAATTCGCGCTTTTGCGTCGGCATTTCCAGGTAACGTCCCACAATGCGCCAAACGCGATTCAAAAAGCGGAACGCTCCTTCCACACCGCGATCGCTCCATTCCAAATCACGTTCCGGCGGAGCGGCAAAAAGAGTAAAAAGCCGTGCCGTATCGGCACCGTACTGAGCGACCAATTCTTCCGGCGAAACCACATTGCCTTTCGACTTGGACATTTTACTGCCGTCTTTCAGCACCATGCCCTGCGTCAGTAATTTATCAAAGGGTTCAACCGCTTCCGTCATACCGGCATCGTGCAGTACTTTCGTAAAGAAGCGGGAGTATAAAAGATGCAAGATCGCATGTTCAATGCCGCCGATATACTGATCGACATTCATCCAGTAATTGGCCTTATCTTTACTGAACGGTTCCTGATCGTTTTGCGGATCCGTATAGCGCAGGAAATACCACGAAGAGTCAATAAACGTATCCATCGTATCGGTTTCGCGACGAGCTTTTTCGCCACACTTAGGACACGCCGTAAACAAAAATTCTTCATTCGTTTCCAGCGGAGATACTGCCGCCTTACTATTGAAATCTACATCGGTCGGCAAGCGTACCGGCAAATCTTCCTTGGGTACGGGCACCATGCCGCAATGCGGGCAGTAAACGACCGGAATCGGCACGCCCCAATACCGTTGACGGGAGATCAACCAATCACGCAACCGGTAGTTGACATGGGCTTCGCCGATTCCTTGTTCCTGCATTTTTTCCGTAATCTTGCGACGAGCTTCCGCACTGGTTAGACCGTTAAATTCGCCGCTGTTGATCAAAATACCGTCTTCCGTATAAGCATCATCAAGTTTTTCAGGTATTCTATCCGATGTATCTTCGCTTATGACAACATGTACCAGCAAATTATATTTGCGGGCAAAGAGAAAGTCGCGTTCATCATGCCCCGGTACACCCATCACAGCACCGGTACCGTAGTCCACTAATACATAATTGGCCACCCAAATCGGCACCTCTTCACCGGTTAAGGGATGAATCGCATAACCGCCGGTAAAAAGGCCGACTTTTTCGACATCTTCCGAAGTACGGTCGAGCTCGTTGACGTTTCGCATTTCTTCGACGAATTGGCGAACGGCATCAGCTTCTTTTTTGCCTTCAATAATTTTCTCGACTAACGGATGTTCCGGTGCTAAAACTACGTAGGAAACACCGTACACGGTATCGACACGTGTGGTATATACGGAGATGGTTTCCTCCGGCAACTCTTTCACGCCGAATTTAAATTCGGTACCTTCGCTGCGCCCGATCCAATTTTTTTGCATCGTTTTAACGCGTTCCGGCCAGCCCTTAAGGAGTTCCAGATCATTCAACAGACGATCCGCGTACGAAGTAATTTTTAAGAACCATTGCGAAAGATTTTTCTTTATTACCGGCGTATCACACCGCCAGCAGCAGCCGTCCACTACCTGTTCATTCGCCAGTACGGTACCGCAATGTTCACACCAGTTGACTTTCGCTTCTTTTTTATACGAAAGGCCGCGGTCCATGAAGAGTAAAAACAGCTCCTGCGTAAACCGATAGTAGTCCTCGCTGCAAGTCGTGACCTCCCGGTCCCAGTCATAGGAAAGCCCCAATTTGTTTTGCTGCTTTTTCATGTTTTCAATGTTGCTGTATGTCCACTTTGCCGGATGAATGTTGCGCTGGATCGCCGCATTTTCGGCCGGCATGCCAAACGCATCCCAGCCCATCGGATGGAGCACATTGTACCCGCGCATCGTCATGAAACGAGCAATCACATCACCGATCGCGTAGTTACGTACATGTCCCATGTGCAAATTTCCCGACGGATAAGGAAACATTTCGAGCACATAATATTTTTCTTTTTCCGCATCGGCATGCGTATGAAAGGCATCCGTTGCATACCATATATCCTGCCACTTTTTCTCAATCTCTGCAGGATTGTACTTATCGTTCATGGAATTTCCTCCCGTTCATTTCTCAGTTTATTAATTACTTATTATATATTTTAATGAACGTTTACGCCAATAAAAATATACAAAAAAAGAGCTTTCGGCAAGCTCTTTTTTCCGCCCTGTTATTTCCGCGGTAAGGTATCTTCTGTCCCTTGTTGCGGTTGCTGTTGCATAAGGCTTTCCCGATTTTTACGCAACGAATCAAGCGTTCCTTCCATGTTCTCTTCGACATATTTCAAAACATCGGTCGCATACTCAAGAGCGTTTTGCTGCATAGTGTCCGCGGTTTGGTTCGCATTCGCGATAATTTCATTGGCGCGCTCTTGGGCATTTTTCACAAGCTCGCTTTCTTCCGTGATTTTAGCGATATAATCTTTGGCCTGCGCAATAATCGTTTCCGCCTGTTTTTGTGCATCCATCATCACACGTTCTTTATCGGCAACGATACGCTTGGCGTTCTCCAATTCATTGGGCAACGAGCTGTTGATCGCGTCAATGATGCGCGCCACCTCGTCCTGATCGACAAGACGTTTGTTTGTTAACGGAACTTCTCTACCATTCATTACTACATAATCAAGCTCTTCCAGCAATTTGCGTGTATCCATGAATACCACTCCTTTATTTGGCAACCGCCAATTTTTCTTCCAGTGCGGTTAATACACATGGCGGTACCAACCGCCCCACGTCACCGCGAAACATGATCAACTCTTTGATTCCCGAAGAGCTGATGAACGAATATTCACCGCGCGTCATCATAAAAACCGTTTCAATTTCCGGATCCTGATCTTTCAATAATAACGCCCGCTGGAATTCATATTCAAAGTCACTGAATGCTCGCAACCCGCGAATGATTAAGCGCGAGTCACGTTGACGCACGTAATCATTGAGTAAGCCGGAGAACGCATCCACTTCTACGTTCGGAATATGAGTCGTTGCTTCTTTCAGCAAAGCTACCCGTTCTTCCATCGAAAACATCGGTTTCTTGCCGGGATTCACAAAGACCGCAACAACCAGTTTGTCGACCAATTGTGCACTGCGTTCAAAAATGTCCACATGGCCTTTTGTGACCGGATCAAAACTGCCCGGGCAGATTCCCACTCGCACGCAATTATCCTTCTTCCCTTTCTACCACCAAATAGGTCACCATAGTACCGCCGTAATGTTTCTGCCGCCAGAGCCGATAACCTTTAGGTATCTCCAAGTTTTCTTCCCGTGCCTGTTCAACAACAACTACGCTGGTAGGCTGCACGAATCGCGCACGGAGCAATTCCCGCAGTACAGGTTCCACCAAACCGCGTTGGTACGGCGGATCGAGAAAAACATAGTCAAACGGTTGATTCTGCGGCAAGTTCGCCAATGCCGATTCGACGCGTTGTTCACGTACTTCGATCTGTGAAGAAAAGTCGCAAACCTCCGCGTTTTGACGAATCACCGCAGCAGTTTTTTCATCTACGGCGCAAGCAAATTCCGCGCCGCGACTTAACGCTTCCAGCGCCATGGCGCCGGTGCCCGCATATAAATCAAGCACGCGTGTTTCCAGTAAACCTATATTGGCCAGCGTATTGAAGATCGCTTCGCGCACCCGATCTTGTGTCGGGCGCGTCGCCATCCCCTTCGGCGCCGCCAATTTATGTCCGCGTCTAGTACCACCAATGATTCTCATATACCCTCGATAGTTACATTGTATTATAACATTGGTATTTTCAAATTACAAAATAACAGGCTCCTGGTGCTCTTCTTTTTTTGCCCGTGTCATCAGGTTTTGCAATGCGTTTTGCAATAAACTTTCTCCGGAAAGCACTCGATATACCTGCTCGGTAATCGGCATTTCAATACCTTCCCGCTGCGCCACAGGATATACGATATGAGTGCTTCGGATGCCTTCCACCACTTTTTTTGTTCCCTGTGTGATCTGCGTTTCCGTCAAGCCTTGCGCTAATGCTCTGCCCGCTTCATGATTGCGGCTATGTTTACTCGTACAGGTTACGATCAGATCGCCCATACCGGAAAGCCCAAACAAGGTTTCATTGCGTGCTCCGAAATGCGCTGCATAGCGTACGATTTCCGCTAAGCCGCGAGTAATCAAAGTCGCACGTGTATTGTCCCCGTAACCGACGCCATCGACCGCGCCGGCAGCGAGTGCAATAATATTCTTTAATGCGCCACCGTATTCTACACCAACTATATCGGTGCTGTAATACGCGCGCAAATGCGGCAACATATAGACATCCTGCGCCCGCATAGCGGTTTCTTTGCGAGCAGCAGCGACCACGGTGGCCGCCGGCAACAAACGCCCGACTTCTTCCGCATGATTCGGACCTGAAATCACGGCGATCTCCTCCGTGACGCCGGCCAATGCGACTCTAATATCTTCCGATAAGCGTCCCCCGCTCGGCGACAAACCTTTCGCCGCCGAAATGACCAATGCATTTTCAAGGAGCCATGGACGAATCGCTTCCGCCATTGTCCCGATCGCTTTCGACGGCGTCGCCAACACGACCACGTCCGCATTCGTCACAGCTGCTTCCAAATCCGCGGTAATTTTCACTTGATTTGGAAGCAACACACCCGGTAAATATGCCGCGTGTTGACGAGTTTTCGTCATTTCCGCGACCGTTTCAGCGTTTCGTGCATATAAGCATACGTTCGGATGCACTTCGACAAGCGATCTGGCCATCGCAATGCCCCATGCACCTGCACCTATCATGGCTATCTGCACAATATCACCTCAGATTATCTTATTTTGTTTTACGCCGACGTTTTACTTTTGCGCGTTCAATTCGTTTCTCTTTGCCCTGCAGTAATCGCCCGATATTGGCACGATGTTGAAAGATGATAGCAATGACGCCCAAAGTCGCAAAAATCAAGAATGCCGACGGAGCCTGCCACCACCATAAAAGGATCGGTACGGTCAACGCCGCGACAATAGACGCCAAGGATACTAACCGTGTCGTAAAGACCAAAATCGCCCAAACGGCAGCCGCCGCAACGGCTACTGGTAGCGACAGGCAACACATGACCCCAAAGCCGGTCGCCACGCCGCGGCCGCCGCGAAATCCCAAAAACACGGAAAAGCAATGACCGACAATCGCCGCTGCCGCACAAAGCGCAAGCAGTATCGGATCGTTTCCACCTAACGATGTCGCCGCTACGCCCTTTAGAAAATCCGCGACAAAAACGGCAATCCCCATACGCGCTCCCAACGTGCGATAAGCGTTGGTTGCGCCGATATTATGACTGCCGTGCCGACGTAAGTCGGTACCGCAAAGCAGTTTGCCGAGCCACAAACCGCTGGGAATCGACCCCAGCAAATATGCTCCCATAACGCAAAGCAAATAATTAATCACTCATCATCACCATCGCGTTTACCGCGTAAAACCAATCGAATCGGCGTACCTTCAAATCCGAACGACTCACGCAAACGATTTTCCAAAAACCGCACGTACGAGAAATGAACGTATTGCGCGTAGTTACAGAAAAGCACAAAGGTCGGCGGTTTAACTCCCACTTGTGTCATATAGTACAGCTTGATTTCCTTACCATACTTCATCGGCGGCGGATTCATCAATTTTGCGTCCGTTAAAACTTCATTCAGAACCCCTGTCGAAACGCGGCGTGTTTGCTGTTCTGAAACGAATTGAATCAGCTCTCCCAAACGATGGATTCGTTGTTTGGTAAGAGCTGAGACATACACAATCGGTGCATATTGCAAAAAGGCCAATTCACGCCGAATATCTTCCGCGTATGTTTCGGTAGACTTGCTGTCTTTTTCGATCAAGTCCCATTTGTTGACAAGGATGATCATGCCTTTACCGGCTTCATGCGCATAGCCCGCAATTTTGGTGTCCTGCTCAGTGACCCCTTGTGTCGCATCCAAAACCAGTACGACTACGTCGGCACGATCGATCGAACGCAGCGAACGAATGACACTGTAATGCTCCACCGGCAAATCAATTTTTGCCTTACGACGCATTCCGGCGGTATCAATCAGCACAAATTCCTCGCCATGGTATTTCCAATGCGTATCAATCGAATCTCGTGTCGTACCGGGCACATCACTCACCAGCACACGTTCTTCTCCGAGCAGCGCATTGGTAAGGGAAGACTTGCCGACATTCGGACGACCGACCAGCGCCACATGCACAAGTTCATCTTCATGCGGATCGATTTCGCGCTGCGGAAAATGCTTCACTACATCGTCTAATAAGTCTCCCAGTCCCAGCAGATTGGAAGCGGAAATCGCATGCGGATCACCCAGTCCCAAAGAATAAAACTCATAAACATTCATTTCCTGCGCAGGACTGTCGATTTTATTGACCGCAAGCACTATCGGTTTACCGGCATCTCGTAGTAAATGGGCGACCTGTTCATCATCCGCCGTGACACCGACGCGCCCGTCACAGACGAGTACGATCACGTCGGCTTCCAAAATCGCAAGCTGAGCCTGCGCTTTGGTACCAACGCTGATATGGTCTTCTTCCGGCACCAAAAACTCAATACCGCCCGTATCAATCAGTGTAAACTGTGTGCCGAGCCACTCCGCATCAAAATAAATGCGATCGCGAGTGACACCGGGAACATCTTCGACGATGGAAATGCGTTTGTTAATAATAGCGTTGAATAACGTCGACTTGCCGACATTCGGCCGTCCGACCACCGCCACTAGCGGCTTGTCCATAGCTTACTCCTTCAATAAAAAATGCGGGAAACAGCGAACCGTCCCCCCGCATTTTTGCTTTTTCTTTGCCTCGCTGACGGTTTTATTCTTCGTCAGACGTCGCGTCCGCCGTAACCTCTTCGGCTTCAGCAACATCGTGCACCGGAGCTTCATCCGCCGGCATTTCTTCCGTCACACCTTCCGCATGCTCCTGTACCTGGATCAGGCTGAAGCTGATGCGTTTGCGGGATTTATTAATGCCGATGATCTGCACTTCGACCATGTCGCCGTCTGCTAATACATCGCCCACTTTTTTGCTGCGATCTTTGGTAATTTCGCTGATGTGCAGCAAACCGGTCAAGCCGTCAGTCAATTCTACAATCGCACCGAAATCAATCAATTTTACGACTTTCCCGACAACGGTATCACCGACTGCATAATTTTGAATGTCATCCATCCACGGATCCGGCAAGGTATCTTTGCGGCTGAAAGAAATACGCTGTTTTTCCGGATCAAACGATTTGATGATAACGTCCACTTCCTGGTTCGGTTCCAAAACGTCTTCGACTTTGTCGATTTTGTTCCAGGCTACATCGGAAATATGCAGTAAACCTTCAATGCCGTTAACGTCAATAAACGCGCCGTACGGCATGATTTTTTTCACGATACCGGTAAGTTGCGTGCCCTGTTCGTACGCTTCTTTCATGTTTTCCATTTCCGTTTCGCGATGAATTTCGAGCATCGCTTTACGGCTCAAAACCAAACGGTTTTTCAAACGGTCCACTTCCAGTACTTTCGCCTGGAATTTTGTACCGACAAGGAACGAGAGCGAGCGTACGAAACGCAGATCTCCCTGGGAAAGCGGAATAAAACCGCGTAACGATTTAATCTGGACGAGAAGGCCTGCTTTAATCGCTTCAATACCTTCGACTTCTACAGGTTCATCGTTAGCCAATGCCTGTTCGACGATATCCCAGTCCGCCAAACGATCCAATTTGATTTTGGAGATGTAGATCGTACCATCTTCTTTCACCGCATTGGTGATTTGCGCTTTGACTGTATCGCCGACCGCCAGTACATCCTTCATGGATTCCGGAGCCGGAAATGAATATTCACGCGCTTGGAGCACCGCTTCCGTTTTGTAACCAAACGAAACATAGGCCTCTTCATCGGTCAGATCAACGACCGTGCCTTCTACGATGCTTCCTTTGTGAAAATCATAATTCATGTCCATCTCTTCAAAAGTTGTTTTCATATCATCCATTGCCAACAATACCTCCTCGATTATCCAGTCCGGTGTGGATGCACCGGCTGTGATGCCAACCGTCCAATCACTTTGAAACCATGACGAGCGTAATTCTGCAGCCGTTTCAATATGGTATGCCGGGGTGCCGTTTGCTTTGGCAAGTTCGTACAGACGGCGTGTATTACCGCTGTGTCGGCCACCAATGACTACGATTACGTCGGCTATCTCTGCCAACTCCGCTACCGCATTCTGCCGCTCCGCCGTGACATTGCAAATCGTGCGATGGACATCTACATGATCCACTTTATCTTTGAGGAGAGCAAGCATCTCTTGGAATAAGGCCTGCGAAAACGTAGTTTGCGATACAACGCTTGCTTCAGAGAGGTGCGGCAAGTTGGCTAAATCGGCGGGCGTTTCCGCAACGATAGCGCGATCCATTGCCCATTCGGCAATGCTTTTGACTTCCGGATGATTTTTTCCCCCGAAAATAATTACCGTCTTACCTTCATTCACTAAGCGATTGGCTTCTTTTTGTGCCCGTACAACGTACGGACAGGTCGCATCGATAATCTTTAAATTTTTTTCATTAGCTCTATTATAACACGCCGGGCCCACTCCGTGAGAACGAATAATTACCGTTTCTCCAGGCACGTCATCAAGCGATTCGACATAGTCAATCCCCTTGGAACGTAGTCCTTTCACCACTTGATTGTTATGAATAATCGGCCCCAGAGTGACCGCGTCAGTCCCCGTTTTACTTAGGTCTTCCGCGATTTGCATGGCGCGTTTTACACCATAGCAAAAGCCCAGTTTTTTCGCCACAATAATCTTCATATCTCAACCTTTATACATTTCATAAAGTTTTTCTATTCTTTCTCTAATCAAATTATTAAGTTCTGTAATTTTTTCGGGAGTTGGTTTATCTTTTTCCACCATGACCGGTTTGCCAATGGCCACCACCGGTACCGATTTGCTCCACGGATGCATGGTATGAATCGCAGCCACGGGAACGATCGGCACACCGAGACGTAACGCCAGTGAGGCCATGCCGGTGTGGAAAGGACCCAAACCTTCATGCCGAATTCTCGTTCCTTCGGGAAAAATCCCTAGCAACTCACCGCGCCGAATAATCGCAAATGATTGTCGCATCGCCGCGCGATCCGCTTTGCCACGATGCAAAGGAACCATTTCTAAAGAATTTAAAAATTTACGCATAAAGAAATTATGAAACAATTCTTCTTTTGCCAAAAAATACACTTGCCTCGGCATGGCCGCAAAAACGAGTGGAGGATCCCAGTTGCTTTTGTGGTTAGACGCGATAATAACCCCACCTTCTTTCGGTACATTCTCCTGTCCGATTATTTTCGCGCCGCCCAGAAAAATAAATAAAATTTTTGCAAGCAGGTGGAGGCTCTTTTTAATCATTCCGTCACCTTCTTTACCATGGCTATAAGTGTATCTATCGTTTTTTCCCGCGTTAAACAAGTGGTGTCCAGCAAAACGGCATCTTCCGCTTGTCTGAGGGGGGAAATGGCGCGTTCCGTATCCTTGCGATCGCGTTCTTGAATATTTTGCACGATTTGCGCCAGTGTCTGCGGCTCATCGGGGTGGTTTTCATTCCATTGTACCAAACGCCGGCGGGCTCGTTCTTCCACGGAAGCCGTCAAAAACACTTTCAGCTCGGCGCGCGGTAACACCACTGTGCCGATATCGCGCCCGTCCATGACGATACCGCCGTTTTCGGCAAGGCGCTGCTGCTCTTTGACTAAATGTTGGCGCACGCAAGCATATGCGGCGACTTGTGAAACATGGGCCGACACCTCCGGACGACGGATATGAGCGGACACATCACGATCATTCACCGTCACTATCGGTTCTTCCTGATCATTTTTTAATTCCACCGTTAAATTTCGGACGACGGAGCAGACTTTTTCTTCCTGGTCCACCGGAACACCTCGATGCAGTAATTCGCAAGTCAGTGCCCGGTACATTGCCCCGGTGTCCAGGTATACATATCCCAGTCGTTGCGCCAGCTCTTTAGCGACCGTACTTTTGCCGGCCCCCGCGGGGCCATCAATCGCAACCGCAATTTTTTTCATTGCTCCGACTCCTTTCCTGCCGCGCTAACGCCCGCAAGGTAGCCGGTAGAAAACGCTGCCTGTAAATTATATCCTCCCGTAAACGCATGAACATCCAAGATCTCGCCGGCAAAATAAATGCCCGGCACAATTTTCGATTCCATTGTTTTGGGATTTACTTCTTTGGTGCTGATGCCCCCCGCTGTTACAATCGCTTCACGCAACGGTCGTGTGCCCGTCACTGTCAACGACAGATTTTGCAATGCGTGACCTAAGCGCAACCGTCCCGCGCGGGAAAGCTCCGCCGCCTTAACGTCACTTTCAATCCCGGCTGCCTGCAACATCGGTGCAATCAAACGCTGCGGCAATAAATCGCGCAAGGCATTGCTCATCTGCTGTAAATGATTTTTTTCCAAATCTCGCCGGAGTCTGGCATCCAATACCTCGGACGTAAGAGCCGGTTTTACATTCAAAGAAAATGTTGCTTTCTTGTTTTTTTGCAACGCCCGCGAAGCCGCATCACTTAAACGCAAGACAATCGGTCCCGATACGCCAAAATGCGTAAAAAGCATTTCGCCGCGCAAAGTCTGTTTCGCTTTACCGTCAATATGCAATGTGAGTTCGACGTTACGCAACGAAAGTCCCTGCAATGCTTTGCACCATGCTTCTTCACAGACAAGCGGAATCAGAGAAGGACATAGCGGTATTAAAGTGTGCCCCAATCCTTTCGCCAATTCATGTCCGCTACCGTCGGAACCGGTTTGCGGATACGAAGCGCCCCCGGTCGTCATAATCACAGCTTCCGCCGGCCAAGTACGTTCCGCGGTTGTCACTTCAAACGCAGTACCCTCTCGGTGAATTTCGCGCACAGATGCTTCCGTATGAACCTCCACCCCCGCTTTGGTGAGCGCCGTACGAAACGCACGACGGACTTCCTGTGCAGAGTCGGATTCGGGAAACACACGGCCGCCTCGTTCCACCTTCGTTTTTACACCCCATGACGCAAGTAACGAAAGCAAATCCGTATTTGTAAAAGTATGGTAGGCGCTATATAAAAATTTACCGTTGCCCGGCGTCTGGCGAATAAGTTCCTCCATAGACGCGGCATTCGTCAGATTGCAGCGTCCTTTGCCGGTGATCCCCATTTTAAGACCGAGTTGCGGCATTTTTTCCAGTAAAATCACTCGTGCGCCTGCCGTTTGGGCTGCATACGCCGCCATTTGCCCGGCGCAGCCGCCACCGATCACAACAACATTACGCATGCGTAACCTGCGCTTTAAGATCGCTTATTTCATTGGCTGTCAACGCTCGATAGCTGCCGCGCTTGACGCCTTGCAAAGTCAGGGTCGCATACCGTGTGCGTTTCAAGTTATGCACGCGAAAACCAAAGTGCTCGCACATACGGCGCACTTGGCGATTCCGACCTTCATGAATAGCGAGAACAATGGTCGAAAGTCCTGTCTTGACATCAAAAACGGCCTCGCTTACTTTTGCGGGAGCGGTGATGCCGTCTTCCAGCGGCACACCTTCGCGAAATGCCGTAAGCATTTTATCCGGCACGCGGCCCTTGATTTTAACTTCGTATTCTTTTTCCACTTCCGACGACGGATGTTCTAACCGGTTGGTCAGGTCACCGTCATTGGTCAAAAGCAGTAAACCCTCCGTGTTCAGATCCAATCGACCGACCGGATACAAGCGGACTTTTTCTTTTTTGAAATATTCCAATATCGTCGTCCGGCCCTCAGGATCGCTTAAAGTAGTGATGACCCCTTTGGGTTTATTAAAAAGGAAATACTGCAGCGGTTCCCGTTCAATTTTTTTGCCGTCGACAATAATCGTGTCGCGTGTAAGATCCGCTTTTTGACCCAGTTCGGTCACCACTTTACCGTTTACTTTAACTCGCCCTTCGGTAATCATCGTTTCGGCCGCCCGACGGGATGCCAGCCCCGCTTGGCTAATCAATTTCTGAAGACGTTCTCTCATCGTTTTCGTTTACTCCCTGCTTCTGATAATAGTCCCGCCAATTTGTTTTGCGCTTAAAATACGGCGTGACATCATATAAAATCGGTCGTCCCGGCAATTCGGCGCGGCCGATCTCCATAATTAAATTCTTTTCCAGTAAATTCGCCAGCGTACGTTCGCTTGAAACTCCACGCAAGCCGTCGATTTGCTGCCGCGTCACGGGTGCTTGCAACGCCACAATGGCCAGTACTTCCAACGCCGCTTTACTCAAATAGAGCGGCGGCGCGTAACGTTCGGCCAACAGCTTACCGTACTCCGGTCGCGTACATAGCCGCCAACCTCCCGCAGTCTCCTGTACCAGCAGACCTGACTGCGATCGGGCGGCATATTGGTCGGCAAGCTCCTGACAAAGTTTCACCGCCTCACTTGTACCGACGTTGAGCACTTCTGCGACTTGCGTCGTCGATACCGGTTCACCGGCAATAAAGAGCAGCGCTTCAAGTGCTGCGAGTGGTTCCGTTGCCATGACGTAATCTCTCCACATAAATGCCTATACCGAGTTCTTTCACCGTAATTGTTCCCTGCCAAATCATTTCTAAAACTTCTAAAAACAACGTCAGTTGTTCCCAACGATTGGTCAGTTTTTCAAAGTATGGGATAAGATCCACCGAGCCATGTTGAATCGCTTTTAAAAATGCTTCTCGCAGTGGCTTGGGATCCAACTCCGGAACCGGTTGCCAATCCGCCTCTGCCGGCTCTTCCTTTTGGATTAAACGCTGCCAAACACCGGTTAATCGCTCCATACTGACGCGCAACGTATACTCCGAAGCCTGTAAGGGCGTCGGCTCTTTTTCCAGAAAAAATGCATTCTCCGCCAAGCGTGTTTCAATTTCGCTTTTTACCGTTTGAATATGCTCCCATGCGATCAATCTCTCGGCAAGTTCTTGCCGCGGATCTTCTTCCTCTTCTTCCGCAGGTACTTTGGGCAGCAAACTGCGCGCCTTGATCGCTAAAAGCGTTGCGGCCATTTGGAAAAATTCCGTCCCCAACTGCAAATTAAATGCTTCCGCGCGCGCTAAATAATCCATATACTGCACCGTCACCGTTTGGATCGGGATATCGTAAATATCAATTTTTTGTTTGCGGATTAAGTGCAATAATAAATCCAGCGGTCCGTTAAACACCGGTAAATTAAATTGCACCGTACTAACTGCCATAGGTCACACCCTTATCTCATAATCTTTATTATATCTGATCCATTGTCGAGACGCCAACTGCTGTGAGATATCGTGGCAATAAAAAAACGGGCCAAAGCCCGTTTTTATTACTGCCAAAAGCTGCCTACCCATGAAAGAGCAGCCGCCACAAGTGCGATCACAATAAAAATACCGCTAAACCCCAAAAACACCATACCAAACAACAAACCGGCTCCTGCCACCGCCAGTTTCACAGGCAGCGGCAAATCTTCCCAACGTCGTACAATCACGCGTGTGCTTTTCGTATCTTCGGCGGTTCCTTCGGCATCGAAGGTCGTGCCGTGAAAGGCATCGCGTTCTTTTTTGCTAATCACGCGCGGTTCATCCGCACGGGTTGTTTTTTCTGTATGTTGTTCCTGCCACATAGTTTACTCCTGCAATTCTTTGACCAAGAGCTGGTTCACTACCTGCGGATTAGCGCGGCCTTTCGTTTTTTTCATGATCTGGCCGACTAAAAAGCCGATCGCTTTTTTCTTGCCCGCACGATAATCTTCTACCGATTGCGGGTTAGCGGCGACCACGTCATGAATCAACTGCGTTAATTCACCGGTATCGGAGATCTGTTTCAAACCTTTCGCTTCAATGATCTCATCCGCCGATTTACCCTGTTCCCACATATCGCGGAAAACAGTTTTAGCGATTTTACCGGAAATGGTTCCGTCAGCGATCTTGGCCAGCATGCCCGCGAGTCCCTGCGGACGAACCGGCGCCGTAGCCGGGGTTTTACCGGCTTCGTTCAGCAGCATCGAAAAATCGCCCATCAGCCAGTTCGCGCCTTCTTTCGCATCCGCACCGGCGGCTACGAGTTCGTCAAAATATTCCGCCATCGAGCGCGAAAGGGTAATGATGCCCGCGTCATAATCGGAAAGTCCGTGTTCCTGCATTAAACGGGTTTTGCGTGCATCCGGAAGTTCCGGCAATGCCTGCCGAACGCTTTCGATGTATTCATCGGAAATCGTGAACGGCACCAGGTCCGGTTCCGGGAAGTAGCGATAATCGTCCGCTTCTTCTTTGACACGCATCGTGGCTGTCGTACCTTTGCTTTCGTCCCAGGTACGCGTTTCCTGTACAATTTTTTCGCCGTCTTCCAAGGCTTCCGCCTGGCGTTGGGCTTCATACTCGATACTGCGTGCCACGCCGCGAATCGAGTTGATGTTTTTCATTTCCACTTTAGTGCCGAGTTTGGTTTCGCCTACCGGGCGCACGGAAACGTTGGCATCGCAACGCAGGCTGCCCTCTTCCATCTTGACATCGGAAACCGCGATATATTCCAAAATCGAGCGGAGTTTTTCCATATACGCGGCAGCTTCGGCACCGCTGCGCAGATCCGGTTCCGAAACGATTTCCAACAACGGTACACCGGTGCGGTTGTAGTCGACATTGGATGAATCGGAATCCGTAATGGTCGTGCCGCTGTGCACCAGTTTGCCCGCGTCCTCTTCCATATGGATACGGGTAATGCCGATGCGGCGTGTTTCACCGTCCAATTCGATATCCAAATAGCCGTGTTCGCAAATCGGCAAATCGTATTGCGAAGTTTGGAAATTTTTCGGCAAATCGGGATAGTAATAATTTTTACGGTCAAATTTCGTGAAATTGGCGATTTTGCAGTTCAACGCCAAGCCGGCACGAATAGCAAAGTCGACGACTTTTTTATTGAGGACCGGCAGCACTCCCGGCAGGCCCAAGCAAACCGGGCACACATTCGAGTTCGGTTCCGCGCCGAATGTGGTTTTACAGCCGCAGAAAATTTTTGTTGCCGTTTTTAATTCGGTATGTACTTCTAAGCCGATAACACTTTCGTACTTCATTACTTCACCTCTCCCAGAGCCGCTACTTTTTGCGTATCCGGCCGCGCCTGCTCAAATGTATAGGCCGCTTGCAAGAGCCGTTCTTCACTCAAGTTGGGGCCGATCAACTGCATCCCGATCGGCATGCCGTCGGCAAATCCGCAATTCATGCTGAGCGCCGGAATACCCGCCAGATTAACCGGTACCGTGCAGACGTCTTCCATATACATGGCCAGCGGATCATTGATTTTATCACCGAAGCGGAATGCCGTATCCGGCACCGTCGGCGTAACTAAAATATCCGCTTTGGAAAACGCGTTGGCAAAGTCTTCTTTAATCAGTGTGCGTACTTTCAACGCCTTCATATAATAGGCGTCATAATAGCCGGCGCTCAATACATACGTGCCGAGCATAATACGGCGCTGCACTTCCGCCCCGAAACCTTCGGAACGGGTTTTTTTGTACATTTCAATCAAATTTTCGCCCGGTACGCGCAACCCAAAACCGACGCCGTCATAACGGGCGAGGTTGGAGCTGGCTTCCGCCGGTGCCACAATATAATAAGCGGAAATAGCATATTTAGCGCGCGGCAATGAAACCGGAACGATTTCCGCACCCAATTCTTCATACGTCTTCAATGCATCTTCAACCGCTTGTTTCACTTCCGGTTTAATACCGTCCGTAAAATATTCCGCCGGTACGCCGATGCGCAAACCTTTGACATCGCTTCGCAGTGCGTTTGTATAGTCGGGGCGCTCCCCTGCGATACTCGTCGAATCCTTCGGATCGTGTCCGGCAATCGCATTCAAGACGATGGCGCAATCGGTGACATCCTGCGTCAACGGTCCGATTTGATCGAGGGAAGAAGCAAATGCCAGCAGACCATAGCGGGAAACCAATCCGTATGTCGGCTTCAAACCGACCAAACCGCAATAGGAAGCCGGCTGACGAATCGATCCGCCGGTGTCCGAGCCCAATGCCCACAATGCCGAACGTGCCGCTACCGCTGCCGCGCTGCCGCCGCTGGAGCCGCCGGGCACGCATTCCGTATTCCACGGATTTTTGGAAGGGCCGTAGGCCGAGTTTTCCGTCGAGCTGCCCATCGCGAATTCGTCCATGTTCAATTTGCCGAGGGATACATAATCTTGCGCCTGTAATTTTTCAACGACCGTCGCATTGTACGGCGCGATAAAATGTTCCAAAATTTTTGACGCGGCGCTGACCGGTTCACCGTCACTGCAAAGATTGTCTTTGAGTGAGCCCGGAACGCCCGCGAGAGGAGCAATCGTTTCGCCGGCGGCAATTTTGTCATCGACTTTTTGGGCGGTCGCCAGCGCACGCTCATGCGTATCGTGCAGGTAAGCGTGAATTTCCGGCTCCACCTTTTCTTTATGCTGAATAATCTGTTTTGTTAATTCCACCGCCGAGATCTCTTTGGCAAGCAGACGGCGATGACTTTCATGTATGGTCCACGCGTTCACAATAATCCTCCATCCCTACATAAGTTTCGGTACTTTGAAATAACGTCCGTCACGTTCCGGAGCGTTCTGCAAAGCCTTTTCATGATCCAGAGACGGTTGCGGAACATCCTCCCGCCACACATTGGTTAATTCCACCGCATGTACAGTCGGCGGAACATTTGACGTGTCCAATTCATTGAGTTCTTCCATATAGGTTAAAATCGTATTCAACGACTGTCCCAGTGTCGCCGCCCGTTTCGGATCCCATTCCAAACGCGCAAGGTGCGCCACCTTAACCATTTCTGCCGCTGTTAATTCCATGGCATTCCCTCCTCATAATGGCTTTATTATAGCATAGCTGTTATTGGTATCGCGGGTAAAATCACGGTTCGATTTTCGCCACGGCGTTTTCAAAATCGTCTTCCGTCCAAATGGTAATGCCGAGTTTCTCCGCTTTTGCCAGTTTGCTGCCGGCATCTTCCCCCGCCACGACCAGGGTTGTTTTACTGCTGACGGAGCTTGCCACCTCACCGCCCTGCGCAACGATCAGATCCGCTGCTTGCGTTCGATTAAAGCGGGTCAGCTTTCCTGTTAAAACTACTTTTTCACCGCTAAAAATGCCGTCCGCTGCCGGTTCACTTACTTCTTCATCGGTAACTACGCCGAGATCTTGTAATTTATGAATAAATGCAATGGATTGCGGCATTTGTAAATACGTATATAAACTCTCGGCAATCGTTTCCCCGATGCCGTCCACCGTCGCCAATTCCTGCGGTGTCGCCGTTTGTAATTTTTCATACGTCGGATATGCGGCTGCAAGCAAGCGAGCCGCTTTCGTGCCGACATAGCGAATACCGAGTGCAAACAGTAAGCGCGCCAGTCCGCGTTCCTTGGTTTCGGCAATCGCGTTCACCAGGTTTTCCGCGCGCTTTTTTCCGAACCGTGGCAACTCTACGAGATCTTCCACGCGCAACGTATATAAATCCGCCGCGTCATGCAATAAGTCGTGCTCCAACAACAAGTCAATCACTTTGGGGCCGACGCCGTCCATATTCATCGCTTGGCGAGACGCAAAATGAATTAATTTTTCCCGCAGAATCCCCGGACAGCTCGGATTTTGGCAACGGTACGCCACCTCTCCGGGAATACGTGTCACGTCACTGCCGCATACCGGACATTGGTGCGGCATCAAAAACGCCGATTCACTGCCGTCACGGTCCTCGGTAATGACACGAATAACCTCGGGAATGATCTCTCCCGCTTTGTGAATCAAAACAGTGTCCCCGACGCGAATATCCTTTTCCGCAATGTAGTCCGCGTTGTGTAAAGTCGCACGACGGACCACCGTACCCGCGAGCGACACCGGTTCCAAATCCGCAGACGGTGTCAGCACGCCGGTGCGTCCGAGCGTCACGATGATATCCGTCACTTTGGTTTTCGCTTCTTCCGGCGGATACTTGTATGCAATCGCCCACCGCGGCGCTTTGGCCGTGTACCCGAGAGCACGTTGCTGCGCGAAATCATTGACCTTAATAACCAAACCGTCGGTATCGTACGCCAAATCTCGCCGCGCCGTCTCCCAACGCTCGATTTCCGCGCCGATCTCTCCCACAGAATGCCAGAGGTGATAGTTCGGATTGACGGAAAAACGATACTTTTGCAGTGTTTCCAATAACTCACGTTGTGACGTAATGCCGGTTTCTTCCGCATTGCCGATGGCGTATGCAAAGAAATCCAGTTTGCGCGCCGCGGTCACGCGCGGATCCAGCTGACGCAGCGAACCCGCAGCCGCGTTGCGACAGTTGGCAAACGGCGCTTCCCCATTTTCATCACGAGCTTCATTGAGCTCAACAAACGCCTGGCGCGGCATATATACTTCCCCGCGAATGTCCAATCGCGCCGGCGCATTTTTTATAAACAACGGCAACGAACGAATCGTCTTTACATTGGCGGTAACATCTTCACCGACTTCACCGTCACCGCGCGTTACGCACTGCGTCAAATGGCCGTTTTCATAAATCAGATTAATCGCCAGACCGTCAATTTTAAGCTCGGTGACGTATTCTACTTGTGCAGTGCTACCTAAGCGTTCCTGAATGCGTTTAGCGAACGCATCGACCTCACCAACGCTAAACGCGTTAGCCAAACTGTACAAGGGAAACTGATGCGTTACTTTACTAAACGCCCCTGACGGTGCCGCACCGACGCGTTGTGTCGGTGAGTCCGGCGTAATCAATTCCGGATGCGCCGTTTCCAATTCGACCAATTCCCGATACAATTTGTCAAATTCAAAATCGCTGATTTCCGGCTGATCAAGCACATAGTATAAATAGCTGTGGTGTTGTAACGTTTCGCGCAATTCCCGTGCGCGTTCAGCGGCAGTTTTCTCAACCATGGCTTACTCCTTTGTTAAAGGCGCGAATTTTACCATTACCAGGCGCACCTGCCGGCCCGGAAATTCTAACTTTAATTGCATGCGTTCGCCTTCACCGCGCACTTCCACCACCGTACCGAGCCCCCACTTCGTGTGGCGCGCCCGATCGCCGACCCGCCAGTCATAGCGGGCGTTAACCTTGCCTTTCGGCGCGGTGACACCGACAGAAGCATTGCTGACTACACGTTGGCCGGTTCGTTTCGCCCGGTCGGCCTGCCCCCAACGGATACGGTTTTTATTTTCTTTCTTTTCCACCAGATCTTCAGGGATTTCACCGACAAAACGACTCACCAAGTACGGATTGGTGCTGCCGAACACGGTACGAGAGCTGGCGTGCGTCAAATATAAAATTTTTTCCGCACGCGTGATCCCGACGTAGCATAAGCGCCGCTCTTCTTCCAGTTCATCCGGCGCGAAAAGCGTCCGCGCATGCGGGAAAAGTCCTTCATCCATACCGATCAAAAAGACGATGGGAAATTCCAAACCTTTGGCGCTGTGCAACGTCATCAAGGTAACCTTTTCGCGACTTTCTTCAAATGTATCGACGTCATTTACCAGCGCGACCTGTTCCAAAAAGCCTTGCAACGTGGGCTCTTCCGTTTCATCTTCGTAGGTTTTGGCAACGGACACCAATTCGCCGATGTTCTCGACGCGGCTTTGCGCTCGCGGATCCGTATCATTCAACAGACTGGTAATCAATTCGGTATGCGCCAACACCGCTTCCAATAAGTCGGTAACGTTTTCGGTCGTCGCCGTATTCATCAATTCCAACATCAAAACACTGAAAGCGTTCAGCTTTTTGCGTGTACCGGCATTTAATGACTCAATTCCGTCCGCGGCCATAATCATTTCAAACAATGACACGCCCTGTAACCGCGCGGCGTCCTTAACGCGGCTTACCGTAGTGGTGCCGATACCGCGCTTGGGAACATTGATAATGCGTTCCACGCTGACATCGTCGCGCGGATTTTGCAACACTTTTAAATACGCCAACACATCTTTGATTTCCTGGCGATCGTAAAAGCGTGTCCCGCCGACAATGGTATAGGCGATACCGCGTCGTACCAATGCTTCTTCCATAGCGCGCGACTGCGCATTGGTGCGGTACAACACCGCCATATCGCCGTATTTCGCGGGAGTTTCACTCACCAGACGCTGCATTTCACCGGCGCAAAACTGCGCTTCGTCCGTTTCGGAAACCGCTTCGTAGTAGTAAATCGGCTCGCCATTCGCCTGATCCGTCCAAAGATTTTTGCTGGGGCGGTGCTCATTATTTTCAATGACATGATTAGCCGCATTCAAAATCGTCTGCGTCGAGCGATAATTCTGCTCAAGCTTCAACACTTTCGCCCGCGGATAATCTCTCTGAAAATCAATAATATTCTGCACATCGGCGCCGCGCCATGAGTAAATACTCTGGTCCACATCGCCGACCACGCAAAGATTTTGCTCGGGACCGACCAGCATTTGAGTCAGAACGTATTGCGCGTGGTTGGTATCCTGATACTCATCGATCAAAATATAACGAAAGCGGTTCTGATACGCCTTGCGCACATCCGCATGACGTTGCAAAATAACCGCCGGCAGCAGCAACAGATCATCGAAATCCAACGCATTGTTGGCTTGCAATATCGCTTCATAGCGAGCGTAAACTTCAGCGGCTTTTTCCGCAAAGAAATCGTCCGCCGCCTCTTGCGCCGCACGCGCGTTTTGCAAATTATTTTTCGCATTGGAAATGCGCGCTTGTAGCGCATTGGACGCAAACTGCTTATCGTCGAGGTTCATCTCTTTTAAAATGCCTTTGACGACCTGTTGGCTGTCTTGCGCATCATAGATCGTGAATTGGCGAGTATACGGCGGTATGACATCGATTTCGCGCCGTAAAAAGCGCGCGCCAAACGAGTGGAAAGTGCTGATCCACATATGATCCGCTGACGCTCCCACTAATTTTTTCACACGCTCTTTCATTTCCTTCGCCGCTTTATTGGTAAAGGTAATCGCCAAAATTTCCTGCGGCGAAATCCCCTGCTCCAGCATGTACGCAATGCGACTGGTTAAGGCTTTGGTTTTGCCCGAACCGGCGCCCGCCAAGATCAGAACCGGGCCTTGAATCGTTTGCACGCCTTCGCGCTGCTTGTCGTTCAATGAAGTAAAGTAATCTGTCATCCGTTCTCCCAAGAAAAAAAGGTTGCCGGAGCAACCTTTTTATAATGCCCCCAGCAGTGGCGGAGCGACCTGTTTTTTACGCGACATCACGCCCGGCAAATGCAATGTTTGCGCGTTGCCTTTGACCTGAAACGCCGCTTCGATCGCGGTTTCCACCTGACTGGTGTACAGCAGATCCGTCGATTCCTCTAAAATATCCGTGACCATCAAAAAGGATGCCTCATAATTATGGGCGGCGCGATCTTCTTCCAGCAAGCGTAAAAACTCATCGCGTTGCGCCAAAATCGGTTGCGTATCCATGACGGAAAGCTGGGCAATACTGAATGTTCCTTTTTTGCCGTCAAATTCTTTTTTATCGGTCAGGACCAATTCCGCTGCCGTTTTGTCGGAAAGATCGGCACCGGCTTTGAGCATGTCCATACCGTATTTTTCATAATCGACGTCGGCGATTTGCGCCAATTCTTGCACGGCTTTGCGGTCCCGTTCCGTGCACGTCGGCGAACGGAACAACAGGGTATCGGAAATAATCGCCGACAGCATCAGACCCGCCATTTGCCGCGGAATTTCAATACCGCACTGCTGATAGAGCGAATATAAAATCGTTCCCGTGCAACCGACCGGTTCAATGCGTATCAAAATCGGCTGATCCGTCGTGAAATCGCCGAGGCGATGGTGGTCAATCAATCCCTGTACATCCGCGTCAGTCATCCCGTCTACGGCTTGTTTGCTTTCATTGTGATCGACTAAATACATCGGCTGACCGGCTTCTACCCGCGTCAACAGCTCCGGCGCTTCGCTGCCGAAGTAGTCCAATGCAAATACCGTTTCTTTATTGATTTCGCCGGCGCGAATCGCTTTAGCTTCTTTCCCCTGCGCCCGTAACCAGTGCGCGCAAACCAATGCGGAACAGATCGTATCCGTATCCGGACTCTTATGCCCCGACACTAAAATCATTTCTGCCATTTTGTCACCTCATCATTTGAATTAAAATATTCTGCTATTTATTATACCATGAAGCACGTTGGCATTCAGAAAAAGAGCCCGTCAAATGACCGGCTCTTTTTTCTTATTCCTTGCTTTTTTTGCTGTCGTTACCGATGCTTTCAATCGCAACGAAGAGCATCGGGATCATAAAGATTCCCAACGCCGTCGCCGTCAACATGCCGAAGACGACTGTCGTGCCCATTTCACTGCGCGAAACGCTGCCCGCGCCGGTGGAAAGCGCCAACGGTAAACAACCCAAAATAAATGCCAATGAAGTCATCAGGATCGGGCGCAAACGAATTTTGGAGGCCTCGATGGCTGCTTTGACGTGATCCATACCGTGATCCACACGGATTTTGGCATATTCCACGATCAAAATCGCGTTTTTCGCGGCCAACCCGATAATCGTCAGCAGACCGATTTGGAAGTAAATGTCATTGTTGATGTTAAAGAGCCAACCGAAGAAAGCCACACCCAAGAATCCGGCCGGTACCGAAAGAAGTACGGAAAACGGAATTTTCCAGCTTTCGTACAAAGCGGCCAGCGAAAGGAATACGAACAACAGTGCCAATGACATGACGTACAGCATTTGGTTGCCCGCTTTAATTTCCTGCGCCGACTGGTCCGCAAATTCAAACCCGTAGCCGGAAGGCAAGACTTCCGCCGCCACTTCCTGTAACGCTTGGAGCGCTTGACCGGAACTGTAGCCGTTCGCCGCATTACCGCCCACTTTGATCGCCGGGAAATTATTATAGCGAGTCAAAATAGCGACCGACCCGCGTTGTTCCGGCGTAATAAACGAACTCAACGGCAGCATCTCGCCTTGCTGATTACGTACCGTCAGTTCACGATTGGCATTCGGCGACATTCGGAATTCCTGATCCGCCTGCGCGATGACTTTGTAACTCTTACCAAACGCGGAGAAATCATTAATCTGCGTGCCGCCGTAGAACATGGAAAGCGCCGTATTGATATCAGCAACGTTAACGCCGGAGCGCGCCGCTTTATCCCGATCTACATTAAAGTGGTACGCCGGCGTGTCCATACGGAACGTCGTATATGCCGATGCGATTTCGGGTCGCTGATTGACTTTGGCCAAAAATTGCTGCGCGACTTCAAACATTTTCTCCGTACTGTCGCCGCTGCGATTTTGCAAGTACATCGTAAACCCGCCGGTCGCCCCCAAGCCCGGAACCGGTGGCGGATTCATGGCGATCACATTCGCTTCCGGCGTTTGAAAGCCGAATCCGAACGCTTTACCGACGAGCGCCTGAACGCTCTGCTCACGAGTAGTACGTTCATCCCAATGTTTCAATTTGACAAATGCTATACTGCTGTTTTGCTTCAAACCGCCGGACAATATATCAAACCCGGTAACGCCCATAACGTGTTCCACGCCCGGCTGTTGCATCATATAGTCCATATACTTTCGCACGACGGCATCGGCACGTTGTGAGGTAGCCCCCTCGGGAAGTGATATCGAAGTTATGAAATAGCCGTTATCTTCATTCGGCACGAATGCGCGCGGCATTTGCGTGAAGAAGAACAGACCAACGATCGTCACTGCCGCCAGACTTAAAATAGCCACGCCGAGCTTGTGTACAAAACCGTCCAACGCGTTACCGTACAATTCTACGAGTCGCTCAAACTTCTCGTTAAAGGCATGGAAAAAGCGATCATGGAAGGTTTCTTTATTTAAGTTGTCATTTTCTGTCAGCAACATCGCGCACAGCGCCGGCGTCAAAGTCAATGCGACAAAGGCGGATATTCCGACGGAAACGGCAATCGTCAACGCGAACTGCTTGTACAGCACGCCCATAATGCCGCCCATAAAAGCAACCGGCACGAATACTGCGATCAAAACAACCGCGACGCCGATAACCGGCCCTTGGACTTTTTCCATTGCAAGAATGGTTGCTTCCCGCGGCGATTTATGATTGTACCGCATTTCATACTCGACCGCTTCCACGACGACGATCGCGTCGTCGACAACCAGGCCGATCGCAAGCACCATCGCGAAAAGCGTCAACGTATTAATCGTAAAACCTAACACGGTAAAGGCGGCAAATGTGCCCAGCAACGATACCGGCACGGCAATCATCGGAATCAACGTCGAATGCCAGTTCTGCAAGAACAAATAGACGATGATTAATACTAAAATCAACGCTTCCACAAAGGTATGCAATACCGCTTCCAAAGAGGCCGAAACGAAATCGGTATTATCGATGACGATATTATAGGTCATGTCATCGGGGAACGTTTCCTGCGCTTTAGTCAGTTCCGCCTTAATCGCATTGATCGTTTCCAGCGCGTTCGCGTCACTCGTCAATGAAAAGGCAATGCCGGCGGTAGGTTTCCCGTCCGCGCGAGCAATAAAGTTATAATCCGCGGCATCGAGTTCGACGCGCGCTACATCTTTCAAATGCACCACGCTGCCGTCCGGGTTTGACCGGAGTACAATCTCTTCAAATTGCTGCGGATTCGTCAACCGCCCGTCCACCGTAATCTGGTATTGAAACTGCTGGGTTTCGGGCGAAGGATTTAAACCGATGGAACCGGCCGACGCTTCCTGGTTTTGCATCCGTACAGCCGCGGCGATATCGCTCGCGTTAATTTTATATTGCGCCATGCGCGCCGGATTTAGCCATACGCGCATCGCATAATCGGAGCCGAACTCCTGAACATTGCCGACCCCCGGGATCGATTTCAACGTATCCATGTAGTTCAAACTGAAATAATTCTTCAGGAACGTCGGATCATAGGTGCCGTTCGGACTGGTCAAATTGATGACCAAAGCCATATCGCTCGTTGATTTTCTGACGTTTAAGCCCAATTGCCGCACGATATCCGGCAACATAGCTTCCGCCTGCGCCACGCGGTTTTGCACCTGGACAGAAGCGAAGTCGGCGTCCGTACCCGTTTCAAATTGAACGGATAATG